>JAQTWR010000180.1 GCA_028689195.1 Anaerolineales bacterium
GATAGCGCGGTAATGGTGATTGACGCGGCGAAAGGAATCGAGCCGCAAACGCTCAAACTCTTTGAAGTTTGCCGCAAACTCGGAATTCCCATTTTTACCTTCGTCAATAAAATGGACAGACCCGCGCGCGATCCGCTGGATTTGTTGGACGAAATTAAAAAAGTATTGGGCATGGAACCCATCCCCATGAACTGGCCCATCGGCGACGGTCCGCTTTTCAAGGGCGTGTATGACCGCGCCTCGAAAGAAGTTTGCATCTTCGAACGCACCGAACGCAACGAGCGCATGGCGGTTGAAAATTTCATGTCTTTGGATGATCTCGTTAAAAATAACGTCTTGTCGCAAAAGCATTATGAAGAGACGGCGGAGAGCGTTCATCTTTTGGATGAAGCGGGCGTTGTTTTCGATCACGCCAGCGTATTGAATGAAAAGCAAACCCCCGTTTTCTTTGGCAGCGCGTTGACCAATTTTGGCGTCAGTTTGTTTCTCGACGCGTTTGTGAAATACGCGCCGCAGCCGCAGCCATATTCGAGCGACGCGGGCGTCATCGCTCCGAGCGCGGCGGATTTTTCTGGATTTGTCTTCAAGATACAGGCGAATATGAATCCCAAACACCGCGACAGCGTGGCGTTTTTGCGAATCTGTTCGGGACGCTTCGAGCGCGGTATGGATTTGATCCACGCGCAAAGCGGAAAAAATATCCGTATGCTGCGCCCATATAAACCATTTGCCAACGAGCGCGAAATTTTGGATGAAGCCTTTGCCGGCGACGTGCTGGGAATTCCGAACACCGGCGATTTTGCCATCGGCGATTCGCTTTGCGCGGGAACGGCGATCCGCTTTGCGCCACTGCCGCGTTTTCAGCCCGAGCATTTTGCCTTGCTGCGAAATACCGATTTGAACAAACAAAAACAATTTGCAAAAGGCTTGCAGCAACTGGAAAGCGAAGGCGCGGTACAGGTTTTGTATAACGTCAACGCCTTCAAACGCGAGCCGATTTTGGCGGTCGTTGGGCAACTGCAATTTGATGTGGTGCAGGCGCGCTTGAAAGCCGAATATAACGTCCCGACGGAATTGGAACGCCTGCCGCATACGCTCATGCGCTGGGTCAAAGGCGCGGATTCGGCGATTGAAAATTTATCCAACCGCAGCGAAGCCATCATTGCCCGCGATTCGCGCAATGAATTGGTTGCGCTGTTCACCGCTCCATTTCTCTTGAAATATTATGTCGAGAAAAATCCCGACTTGCGGTTTGTAGATATTAATGAAGATTAGGGCGGCGCGGTATTTTTGATTTACAATTAATTTAAGAAAGGACGCCGCCATGTCAAAATATGTCGCCGCAATCGATCAGGGTACGACTAGCACGCGCTTCATAATCTTCGATCACAGCGGAAATGTAATCGCTGTTGACCAAAAAGAACACCGTCAAATCTTTCCCAAGCCCGGCTGGGTCGAGCATGATCCGCTGGAAATTTGGGAGCGGACGCGGGAGGTGATGAGCGGGGCGTTGGGAAAATTGGACGAAGGTCAAATGTCGCAGGTTGAGATCGCCGCCATTGGCGTGACCAATCAACGCGAGACGACGGTCGTTTGGGATAAGAAAACGGGCAAGCCCGTATATAACGCCATCGTTTGGCAGGATACGCGGACAGACGCCATCATTTCAAAATTTGCCAAAGACGGCGGACAAGATCGCTTCCGCAAGAAAACAGGACTTCCGCTTGCCACATATTTTTCGGGACCAAAAATCAAATGGATTTTGGATAACGTCAAAGGCGCGAGAGCGAAAGCCCAAAAAGGGGAGTTGCTATTCGGCAACATGGATACATGGCTCATCTGGAATTTAACCGGCGCGCACGTCACCGATGTGACCAACGCCTCGCGTACGATGTTGATGAATCTCAAAACATTAAATTGGGATGACGAGATTCTAAAGGTCATGGGCGTTCCGCGCGCGATGCTGCCGCAAATAAAATCATCCTCGGAAATTTACGGCGTCGTTGGGGCGATTCACGAATCGCTCTTGCGGGGCGTCCCCGTCGCGGGCGACCTCGGCGACCAGCAAGCCGCGCTCTTCGGTCAGACTTGTTTCAAGGCGGGCGAGGCGAAGAATACTTACGGCACGGGCTGCTTTATGTTAATGAATACGGGCGAAAAGCCCGTGCAAAGTAAGGCGGGGTTGCTCACCACGCTTGGATATAAAATCGGAAACCGCAAAGCCGTGTACGCGCTCGAAGGTTCGATTGCTATCGCGGGCGCGTTGGTTCAGTGGCTGCGCGATAATCTTGGTTTGATAGAAAAATCATCAGATGTGGAATCTTTGGCGGCAACGGTGGAAGATAGCGGCGGCATTTATTTTGTCCCCGCGTTTTCAGGATTGTACGCCCCGTATTGGAAGTCTAACGCGCGCGGAGTTATCGCGGGCTTGACGCGTTTCGTCAATAAAGGTCACATTGCGCGCGCCGCGCTCGAAGCCACCGCCTATCAAACCCGCGAAGTGCTGGACGCGATGGAAAAAGATTCGGGCGTGAAACTCCGCGCGCTAAAAGCGGATGGGGGCATGGTCTTCAATGAAACGCTGATGCAGTTCCAATCCGATATTTTGAATGTTCCGGTCGTGCGCCCAAAAGTTGCCGAAACGACCGCGCTCGGCGCGGCATACGCGGCGGGACTCGCCGTCGGTTTTTGGAAAGACTTCGACGAGCTGCGCGCCAATTGGGGACGCGACAAGGAATGGAAACCCCAAATGAAAGCGCCCCGCCGAAAGAAGTTATACTTGGGTTGGAAGAAAGCCGTCACGCGCGCGTTTGATTGGACTAATTAATAGACTCTTGCAAAAAATCTTTTTGCCGCGAATTACGCGGATTTTCACCGATTTTTTAACCAATTCGCTTGAATTCGTAAAATCAGCGGCTAAAAATAGCGAACATAAATTATTGCGTTACTTATTCAAGATGCCCGGTTTTTGTCGCGAATTATCGTTGATTTGGTTTGTAGAAATATTTATTCGGGAGGATCATGGTTGAATTACTTTATAAACACTTGTCCTTCGCTATTATAGGCGCTGCAATGGAGGTGTATAACATTCTTGGTTCGGGTTTTCTTGAAGCAGTTTATCAAGTTGCGCTTGAAAAAAAGTTATCCCTTCGTGGGATTCCTTTTGACCGTAAGGTAAAGTTGCCCGTGTCGTATAAAGGCGAATTGATAGGCGAGTATGAAGCCGATATTGTAGTGGATGAAAAAATCATAGTGGAAGTAAAATCAATTTCCCGATTTAATTCCGCTCATGAAGCGCAAGCCGTTCACTATTTGACTGCAACTGGTTTGCAACTGGCGCTCCTCATAAATTTCGGCGCGGGCTCTCTGGAGTATCGGCGCATGATTAAATCAGAAAAACAAATTAAAAAATCCGCGTCAATCAGCGAAATCCGCGGCTTAAATTCTCTTGGATAAAAATGAATCGAACCGAAATTCTTTCCTCTCTCAAAGCAAACCCCGAAGTCTCTGTGCTGATCGTTGGCGCGGGGATTAACGGCATTGGCGTTTTCCGCGACCTCGCATTGAACGGCGTGGACGTGCTGCTCGTTGACCGTGCGGATTTTTGTTCGGGCGCGAGCGCCGCGTCTTCGCACATGGCGCACGGCGGCATCCGCTATTTAGAGAACGGCGAATTCCGTCTCGTGCGCGAAGCGGTGCGCGAACGCAATCGCATGATTCAAAATGCGCCGCACATTGTCGCGCCGCTGCCCACCACAATTCCCATGTTCAAATATCTTTCGGGCATTTTGAACGCGCCCTTCAAATTTCTTGGCTGGCTCGAGAAACCCTCCGAGCGCGGTTCGCTGATTATCAAACTCGGTTTGATGATGTACGACGCGTACACCGGCAAAACGCGGACGGTTCCGCGCCATCAATTTCTTTCCCGCGCCGAATCGCTGAAGCGTTGGAATCGCCTGAATCCAAAAATTGTCAACACGGCAACTTACTACGACGGCTTGATTTCCAACCCCGAAAGACTCGCGCTCGAAATTTTGATGGACGCCGAAGCCGATAATCCCAACGCGCGCGCGCTGAATTATGTCGGTATGGTCGGCGGCGAGCAGGAGACGATTTTCTTGCGCGACGAACTAAGCGGCGAGACGTATCCCGTCCGCCCGAAGTTGGTCGTCAACGCGGCAGGTCCGTGGATTGATTTTGCCAACTCCAATCTTGGCATATCCACGCGCTATATCGGCGGCACAAAAGGCTCGCATATCGTCGTGGATAATCCCGAACTGCGCGCGGCAATAGGCGGAAACGAATTTTTCTTCGAGAATAAAGACGGGCGCATCGTGCTCATCTTCCCGTTGTTTGACCGCGTCTTGCTTGGCACGTCTGACATCAAAATCGAAAACCCCGACGAAGCGCGCTGCACCGACGAAGAAATAGATTATTTTATTGACCTAATCGCGCGCGTTTTCCCTTCGATCAAAGTAACGCGCGAGCAAGTCGTGTTCCGCTTTACGGGCGTTCGTCCGCTTGGCAGCAGCGGCGCAAAAACAACGGGACAGTACAGCCGCGACCACCACATCGAAGTATTAAGCGGCGAGTGGACGCATCTCGCCTTCCCCATTTATTCCCTCGTCGGCGGAAAGTGGACTTCGTTCCGCGCGTTTTCCGAACAAGCCGCCGATAAAGTTTTGGCGTTCTTTAATAAACAACGTCTCAAGAACACGCGCGATCTTCCCATCGGCGGCGGGCGCGGTTACTCGAAGGACGCCGACGAACAAAAACGTCAAATTGACGGTCTCGCCGCGTGGACGGGACTCGGCAAAGAACGGCTGCAAGTTTTGTATGCGCGCTATGGTTCGCGGGCTGAATCGGTCGCGACGTTTATCAAACGCGCCGAAGACGCGTCGCTGAGTTCCGCGCCCGATTATTCGCGCCGCGAACTCATGTTCCTAGCCCAATACGAAAAAGTCGTTCATCTCGACGATTTGCTTTTGCGCCGTTCCATGCTTGCCATGCTCGGACGTTTGACAAAAGATTCTGTGATCGAGGTTGCAAACGCGGCGGGCGAAGCGCTGGACTGGAACGACGAGCAGAAAAATAGCGAGATGGAACGCGCGCTTCGGCTGCTCGACGATATGTACGGGGTCAGGTTGTGAGGCGGGTATAATTGCGCCCTGTATGAATCTATCTATCGTAATCCCTGTTTATCGCGGCGAATCTTATGTCGAACCTTTGACCGAACGTCTCGCAAAGGCTTTGCCTAAATTCGCAAAAAAATACGAAGTTATCTTCGTCAATGACGGCAGCCCCGACCAGAGTTGGGCGGTCATCGCGCGGATGGCGAAAAAATATCGCTGGGTGAACGGGATTTGCCTGATGCGTAATTATGGTCAACACAACGCCACGCTTTGCGGCGTGCGCGCCGCGCGTTACGAAGTCATTGTGACGATGGATCAGGACTTGCAGCACCCGCCCGAAGAAATTCCCCTGCTTCTCGAAAAATTAGATGAAGGTTTTGACGTTGTCTACGGCGCGCCGAAAAAATTGCCGCAGGGCTTTTGGCGCAACGTCGTCACCGCCAATATCAAAACGATTTTAGCCAATATCATGGGCGCGCCTTCCGTGCGGAACATTTCCGCGTTTCGCGCGTTTCACGCCCATCTGCGCGCCGCGTTCGAGAACTTCCAAAGCCCGACGGTTATCTTGGATGTGCTGCTGTCTTGGGGAACGACCCGCTTCACTTCCGTGCAGGTAGACATCGCGCCGACGGATCGCTCGAACTATAACTTCTCCGCGCTGGTAAAAGCGGCGGTATTAATCCTTACAGGATACAGCGCCATGCCGCTGCGCCTTGCCAGTTGGCTCGGATTTGTAATGACGCTTTTCGGCTTGGCTGTATTTTTCTATGTGATGTACATTTACTTCGCGGCGGGAAGCCTGCCCGGTTTTCCCTTCCTCGCGTCTATTATTTCATTGTTCAGCGGCGCGCAGCTCTTCGCGCTGGGAATTTTTGGCGAGTACCTTGCGCGCATCTTCGACCGCAGCATGGATAGA
>JAQTWR010000181.1 GCA_028689195.1 Anaerolineales bacterium
TGATGTGCATGTCGTGCGGTTTGCAAGTTGGATATACGGTCAACTTCCCCGAAGAACCCGAAACCGTACAGCATGACATCCGCGAAATCGGACCAAAGGTCATGTTCAGCCCGCCGCGCATTTGGGAGAACTTCGTCAGTCAGGTGCAAGTCAAAATCGAAGACAGCTCGTTCCTGAAAAAACTCATGTACAACTGGGCGATGGGCGTCGGACAAAAAATGGCGGATACGCGCTTCCATAAAAAGAATCCGTCTATTTGGTTGAAATTCATTTATTTCCTTGCCGACTGGACGGTGTTCCAAGAGATCAAAGACCATCTTGGGCTGCGGCATCTCAAACGCGCTTACACCGGCGGCGCGGCGCTGGGACCAGACGTATTCCGCTTCTTTCATGCGATGGGCGTGAACCTCAAACAAATTTACGGGCAAACCGAGATCAACGGTATCGCGGTGGTTCACCGCGACGGCGACATCAAATTCCAAAGCGTAGGCTCCCCAATTCCAGAAACGGAAGTCAATATCGCCGAGAACGGCGAAATCTTGATGAAATCTCCCGCGCTGATGGAAGGTTACTATCGCAATCCCGAAGCGACCGCCGAGACCCTCATTGACGGCTGGCTGCATTCGGGCGACGCAGGTTATATTGACGACGACGGGCATCTCATCGTCATTGACCGCGCGAAAGACGTGATGACCCTGCATGACGGCACGAAGTTCAGCCCGCAATTTATCGAGAATAAACATAAGTTCAGCCCGTATATCAAAGAGGCTGTGGTCTTCGGCGGCGACTGGCCCTTCGTAACCGCCTTCGTCAACATTGACTTTGCAAACGTCGGCAAATGGGCGGAGAATCATCAGATTGCGTACACCACCTATACCGACCTTGCGCAGAAGCCGCCCGTATATCAACTGGTGCGGAAGTATGTGGAAACCGCCAACGCAGATTTACCCCCCGCCGCGCGGATTCGTCGCTTTGTGTTGCTTCATAAAGAATTAGACGCGGACGACGCGGAATTGACTCGCACGCGCAAAGTGCGCCGCAAATTGGTCGCGCAGCGTTACGAAGAAATCATCTCCGCGTTATATGGCGTAAATCCGCACGTGGATATCGAGACCGCAATTACCTATCAGGATGGACGTACCGCAAAACTGCAAACCCGTCTGGCAATTGAATCTTTGGAGGAAACCAAATAATGGCGCTCTTCATTCAACTTACTTTAACGGGATTAACCAACGGCGCAATCCTCGCGCTCGCGGCGCTCGGTTTTGTGCTGATCTATAAATCCAGCGACGTGATCAACTTCGCGCAAGGCGAATTTTTGCTCATCGGCGCGTACGTCATTTTCGGGTTGGTCGCACAGGTTGGAATCTTCTGGCCCGTCAGTTTGATCTTGACCGTCTTGATTGCGGTTGCGCTGGGCGTTGTCGTCGAGCGTTTGGTGTTGCGCCCCATGATTGGCGAGCCGATCATCTCGGTAATCATGGTCACCATCGGGTTGTCGAGTTTGCTCAAAGCCATCGTCAGCGCCATTTGGGGAACAATCCCGCAGGCGTTTCCCGCCTTCATCCCGTCTGCGCCCGTCAAAATATTGGGCGCCACCGTCGGCGAAGATCGTTTGTGGGCGCTGGTCATTGCGGTTCTAATGCTTGGCTTGTTCAATATATTTTTCACCCGTTCGCGCGAAGGGATCGCCATGCGCGCCGTTGCGGACGACCAACAAGCGGCGTTGAGCATGGGAATCAGCGTAAAGAAAATATTCGCGTGGGCGTGGTCTATCGCGGCGGCTACGGCGGCGCTTGGCGGTTTATTAGTCGCCAACATCGTCGGAGTCAGCGGAGAGCTCGCGGGCTTCGGGTTGCGCGTCTTCCCTGTCGTTATTCTCGGCGGGTTGGATTCAATTCCCGGCGCGATTATCGGCGGAATTATCATTGGGCTGCTGGAAGCGTACACGGGCGGCTACATCGGGCAGGGCTTGAATCAAGTGCTGCCTTTCGTTGTGCTTATCGTTATTTTGATGGTGCGCCCCTATGGATTGTTTGGGCAGGAAATCATCGAGAGAGTTTAAGGAGCCGTAATGATCTCAGGTATCTTCCACAGTTCGTATGAAAAAGATATGGCGCTGCGCCATACGCACGCGCAAAAAATCCGCTTGGTCATTTTAATCATCGCGTTGATCGCCTTCCCGTTTTTTGCCAACCGCTACTATTTGACGCTCGCCAATCAAGTCGGCATTGCCGTCATCGGCGCAATCGGTTTGAATATTTTGGTCGGCTACACCGGGCAGATTAGTTTGGGGCAGGGCGGGTTTATGGCGGTCGGCGCGTATGCGGCGGGCTTGCTCACCGTGCGGCTGGGTATGCCCTGGTGGGCTTCTACGCTTTTGGCTTGCGCCGTCACCGCGCTTGTCGGCGCGTTGTTTGGAATTCCCTCTTTGCGGCTCAAAGGTTTATATCTGGCAATCGCCACGCTTTCGGCGCAGGTGATTATCCTTTGGGTGGTCACTCACTGGACGGGACTCACCGGCGGCAACGACGCGCTTGTCGTCCCCGACCCGATGTTGTTTGGATTGAAAATTAACAGCGACTTTAATTTTTACTGGGTGGTTTGGGGAATCGCGATCATCGTTACGCTGCTGACCGTCAATTTGTTCCGCACGCGCTTCGGACGCGCCTTCATCGCCATCCGCGATCAAGATATTGCCGCGTCGGTCATGGGCGTGGACTTGTTCAAATATAAACTGCTTGCGTTTGCCATTTCGTCTTTTTGGGTGGGCATGGCGGGCGCATTGACCGCGCATTACCGCAACATCGTCACATGGGAACGCTTTACGGTGGACGTTTCGGTTTTGTACCTTGCGATGATTATCATCGGCGGGTTGGGTTCCGTCACGGGTTCTTATCTCGGCGCGATGTTTATGACCCTGCTGCCGGTTCTGCTCACCAATTTGGGACGCGCCATGAAAGGGAGTTTCCCCGTTCTCGAAACGATCCTGCCCTTCATTCAACAAGGCGCGTTTGGTTTGGTCATCATCCTGTTCCTGATCTTTGAACCCGAAGGATTGAACAAGATATGGAAAAACTTGAAGGACTATTTTAGGCTGTGGCCCTTTAGTTACTAACGGACGCTTTATCCATGAAGAATGCGAAGAGTACAAAATAAAATTCGCGTTTCTCCGTGATATTCGTGGACGAAGAAATCAACATCGAAAGTCCGCCGGACTTTACGAGGATAGGAGCCGCCTGACAGAATATAAAAACGTCTTTCGTAATTTGCTTCGTGTCTTTTCATAATCAAACCAATAAAGGAGAGATAAGAAATGTCCCGTATTAAGTACGCACTGTTTGTTTTGCTTGTTCTTGCTTCGTTGGCGCTATCCGCTTGCGGCGGAGCGCAGGCTCCTCAAGCCCCCGCTGCCGCCACTGAAGCGCCTGCTGCGGCTGCAACTGAAGCCCCCGCCGCCGCGACCGAGGCGCCCGCTCAACCCAAAGACCCGATTAAGGTCGGCGCGATCTTCGACCTCACCGGCGGAACCGCCGACGTTTCTACGCCCTACTCTGAAGGCGTAAAAGGTTATGTGGATTGGGTCAACGCCAACGGCGGCGTGGAAGGTCATCCGATTGATTTGACCTCCGCCGATTACGCTTACAAAGTTGATCAGGCTGAACAGCTTTATACCCAATATGTTTCCGAGGGCGTTGTCGCTTTCATGGGCTGGGGCACAGGCGATACCGAAGCGTTACGCACCAAAGTCGCAGCGGATAAACTCCCGTTCATGTCCGCTTCTTACGCGGCAAGTCTGCTCGTTTTGAACGACGCTCCCTATAACTTCCTTGTCGGCACGTCTTATTCCGATCAAGCCATCATCGCGGCTCGTTGGGCGATGGACGATTGGAAAACCAAAGGCAATGCGGGCGCTCCCAATTTTGTGATTATCCACAACGATAGCCCCTTTGGTATGGCTCCCGTAGCCGACGCCAAAGCCTACATTGAAGCGGCTGGCGGCAAATTCATTGACATTGCCATGCCCAAAGGCGCGACGGATTACGTTGCCGAACTCGCTCAAATGACAACCTTCGGCGCGAATTACGTCATTGTCCAGAACGTATCCAGCCCGGCGGCTGTATTGCTCAAGGACGCCAAGAATCAAGGCTTTGGCGCGCAATTCATCTGCCTCAACTGGTGCGCGGATGAAATCCTCGTCAAACTCGCGGGCGACGCTGCCGAAGGCGTAATGGGCACGCTGCCCTTCGCTCCTCCGTCTTCCCCCGAAGCCGGTCATGCCGACGCCGCCGCTTACCTCCAATCTCAGGGCGCAAAACTCGAAGACAAGGGTTTGCACTACACTCAGGGTTGGTGGACTATGGCGGTCATGGTTGAAGGTATGCGTATTGTCGCCAAAGAAGGCAAAGAAATCAACGGCGAGAATATCCGCGCCGCGTTAGAGACCATTACTAAATTTGATACCGGCGGCGTCACGTCTCCCATCACGTTCACCGCTGAAAGCCATCGCGGCAGCGACGCGCTCAAATTGTTCAAGGTCGAAGGCGGTAAGTGGAACGCCGTCAGCGATTTCATTTCCGCTCAATAGTTGTTAAAAAAGCGACAGTCGCTTTTAAAGCGACTGTCGCTTATATTCGGAGCCTGTACCTATGCTTACTCTCAACAATGTCGAAGTTATTTATAACGACGTGATCCTTGTCTTGAAGGGCATGTCGCTGCATGTGCCTGAAGGAAAAATTGTCGGGCTGCTGGGTTCCAACGGCGCTGGAAAATCCACCACGCTTAAAGCCATTTCGGGGCTGCTCAAAGCCGAAGACGGCGAAGTGACCGACGGCAACATTCAGTTTCTAAACGCCGATATTCAACACAAGGACGCTTCCGACATTGTTCGTCAGGGCATCTTTCAAGTTATGGAAGGTCGCCGCGTGTTCGAGCATCTCACCACCGAGGAAAATCTCGTTGCGGGCAGCTACACGCGCTCCAGCGTCAACTTGCGCGATGAAATTGAAATCGTCTACGAATACTTTCCGCGTTTGAAAGAACGCCGTCATCAAACGGCGGGCTATCTTTCGGGCGGCGAACAGCAGATGCTTGCCATTGGGCGCGCGCTCATGGCAAAGCCAAAATTGATGATGCTCGACGAACCCTCGCTTGGCTTGGCTCCCCTGCTCGTCATGGAAATTTTCAATATCATCAAACGCATCAACGAAGAACAAAAAACAACCATCCTGCTTGTCGAGCAGAACGCCAACCTTACGCTCAGCGTCGCCGATTACGCCTACATCATGGAAAGCGGACGCATTGTGCTGGAAGGCGCGCCCCTTGACCTGCGCGAAAACGCCGACGTGCGCGAGTTTTATCTCGGTCTCACCGAAGTCGGTCAGCGCAAATCATACCGCGACGTAAAACATTACAAACGCCGCAAACGCTGGCTTTCGTAATTTTCGATTTCCAATTCCCGATTAACGATTTACGATTGGATCATTATGGAACTGCATGAACTGATTTTCCATCTCGCATCGAACGCCCCCGGTTTTGCGCGACGATTGAAGGACGCGAATCTCGACCCTGTTTCGATTCGCGTCGCGGACGACCTCAACGCGCTGCCCGTCATCCGCAAAGATAATTTGGCGGAACTTCAAAAAGAGTCCCCGCCCTTTGGCGGATTTCTGGCTTGCGCGCCCGGCGACTTGAAGAGAATCTTCCAATCGCCCGGACCAATCAACGATCCCGAATCGCGCGTCGCCGATTATTGGCGGTGGAAGTCCGCGTTGGAAGCCGCTGATTTTCGTCCAGGCGATGTGGCGATGAATTGCTTCGGCTATCATCTCACGCCCGCCGGCGCGATGTTTGAAGAAGGGCTTTGGGCGGTTGGCTGCGCCGTCATCCCCGGCGGCGTGGGGAATCAAGAGCAACAGGTTCGCGCGCTGCATGATATGAAAGCGAACGCGTATGTCGGCTTGCCTTCGTATCTCAAAGCGCTGATCGAAAAAGCCGCCGAACTTAATT
>JAQTWR010000182.1 GCA_028689195.1 Anaerolineales bacterium
AATCATAAAATGAGAATCGCTATCGTTGAAAGCGGCGGGAAGCAATACCTCGCCGTCGAAGGCTCTACAATAGACGTAGATCGCCTTGCCACTGAAGTTGGCAAAAGTTTTGATTTTGACCGCGTCATGCTTATGGTTGACGAAGACGTCGTGATGGTCGGTACGCCCACTGTAGACGGAATCAAGGTCTCCGCGACGGTGGTTTCCCACATCAAGGGTCCCAAAGTTATTTCGTTCAAATATCGCCCGAAGAAACGCATCCGCGTCAAAGGCGGACATCGCCACTTCTATACGCGCTTGATGATTGATTTCATCGGCAAACCCGGCGAAGAACGCAAGGTCGAAGTAAAGAAAGAAGCCGTTGCCGAAGTTGAAGCCGTCGCGGCGACGGAAGAAGTAAAAGTTGAAAAGCCGAAGAAAACTCCGGCGAAGAAAGAAGCGGTAAAGAAACCCGCAGCGGCAAAATCACCTTCCAAGTCTTCGGCAGCCAAGAAGACTGATAAGAAGTAAAGCGAGGTAGAAATGGCACATAAAACAGGCGGCGGGTCAACCCGCAACGGACGCGACAGCAACGCCCAGCGTTTGGGCGTTAAACGTTACGCCGGTCAATTTGTTCTTTCTGGAAATATTCTTGTGCGCCAGCGCGGCACTAAAATCAAGCCGGGTATTAATGTTTTGGTTGGCAAGGACGATACGCTCTTCGCGATTGCGGACGGCGTGGTGATGTTCGACGTTATTCACGGACGCAAACGCGTAAACATCGTCCCTGTCGAGGTGGAGTAACATGAAAGCAGAAATTCATCCCACAGTGTATCAAGCGCAGGTCACTTGCGCTTCTTGCGGAAAAACATGGGTGACCACTTCCACAAGAAAAGAATTACGCATTGACGTTTGCTCGAATTGCCACCCGTTTTTCACGGGCGAATCCGCGCGTATTTTGGACGTCGAAGGTCAGGTAGACCGCTTCTATAAGAAACTCTCCGCCCGCCAGACGTATGTGGAACAGCAGAAAGCAAAGGAAGAATCTTTGACTTCGGTGGATCGCTCGGTGGACGATATTGCCCTTACGCCGCGCGCGACCGACGCGCTGAAGAAGGCTGGCATTTTATCCATTGGTCAGATGCTGGCGAAACTTGGCGAAGGCAACGCCGCGATGTTAGAGATCGCCGGCTTTGGTCAATCATCCCTTACCGCCGCCAAGAAGAAATTACGCGCAATGGGATTTGAAGTCCCCGAAGTTCCCGACGCCCCGAAACCGCCCAAGGCTCCGAAGGCTGCCGCCGAATCCCCTGCGGATGAATCTCCAGCCGCAGAAGCGGGCGAATAGATTTTTCGGTTTTTGTCAGGGAAAGATTTCTCAGGTAAACTAGACAGGCAGATGCAAAAGCGTCTGCCTGTTTTTATATTTTCATTTATGTCATTGCGAGGGCGCTCTTGGTTTTGCCCAACACTTGCGCCGCGCTGCGTTTGTCGCAGCGCCGGCGGGTAATCTCTGCGCAAGAATGGGATTGCTTCGCCGCCAAGGTATAAGAGCGGCGGCTCGCAGTGACGAGAGGTTTTATGCGTCATACACACGGTTCAATCGAAGTTATCTGTGGTTCCATGTTCAGCGGCAAAACCGACGAACTCATCCGAAGGCTTGTCCGCGCCACCATCGCCAAACAAAAAGTGCAGGTCTTCAAGCCCGCCATTGATATTCGCTACGCGGTGGAAAAAGTCGCTTCCCACGCAGGCACGACATTCGACGCCACGCCCGTTGAAAACGCCGCCGAGATTCGCGTCAAACTGGATGAAGATACGACTGTGGTTGGCATTGACGAAGCGCAATTCTTCGACCCCGAAGTAGTGAGCGTCGCGCAGGAATTAGCCGCGCGCGGAGTCCGCGTCCTTGTTGCGGGACTCGACACCGATTTTCGCGGCGAACCGTTTGGCTCCATGCCGATCCTCATGGCTGAGGCGGAACACGTCGCCAAACTCCACGCCATCTGTATGACCTGCGGCGACGACGCTTCGCGTACGCAGAGATTGGTCAACGGAAAACCCGCGCGTTACGACGAACCGATTGTGATCGTCGGCGCCGCCGAATTGTACGAAGCGCGCTGCCGCAGGCATCACGAAGTGCCGCGTTAACTTAACGTCATTGCGAGCCGCGCGCTTTGCGGCGAAGCAATCTCCTCCGCGCAATGACATAATTCCAAGGAACTAACTCACATGCAAAACTATCAAGACCTGCTCTCTGAAATATTGATCGACTCTGAAAAATTGCAGGCGCGCGTGAAAGAGCTCGGCGCGCAAATCAGCGCGGATTATCCCGACGGCGACCTGCTGCTCATCTGCATTTTGCGCGGGGGAGTGCCTTTCATGGTTGACCTCAGTCGCAGCATCACCGTCCCGCATAAAATGGATTTTATGGCGGTCTCGTCGTACGGAGTCGGCGCGCGCGAATCAACCGGCTCTGCCCGCGTAACGCTCGATTTGCAAATGGATATCCGCGGTATGCAAGTGTTGCTTGTGGAAGATATTGTGGATAGCGGACATACGATCTCGTCTGTGCTAAACATGCTCAAGACGCGCAACCCAAAAACGCTCAAAGTCTGCGCGCTGCTCGATAAACCCGAACGCCGCGAAGCGCATGTCCCTGTGGATTATCTCGGCTTCACCATTCCCAATAAATTTGTCTTCGGCTACGGACTCGACCTCGACGAATATTATCGCAACCTGCCTTTTGTCGGCGTGGTGGATTTGGAGAAATACCAGCCGCCGACGTGATCTTAGACCTCCGAATTTGTTCCTTCTGTCTTATGGTAAGATTTAAATATGAAATCAAAGGTCCCCGCCAAGATCCGCAATTTACTCAAAGACTTGAAAGCAGGACTTGTCGACATTTATGGCGACAGGCTTAAGGGACTTTACTTGTACGGTTCTTATGCGCGCGGCGATTACCGTCAAGGCTCGGATGTGGATGTGATGATTCTGCTCAAAGGTTACAAAAATTATTGGAGCGAACAAGAACGCATAAGCCAGCTCGCCAGCGATGTTTCTTTAGAATATGACGTCACTGTCAGCTGTATCTTCATCAAAGAAACCCAATGGCAGAGCGCCAGTAATGAAATCCCGCTCATTTACAACATCCACAAAGAGGGCATGCCCGCATGAAAGCCTATGCCGGTAAGTTGCTGAGTAAAGCCATAGATACCATCGAAGGCGCGGAACTTTTGCTTAACCATGGCAAAACCGATTTAGCGGCAGGACGCGCCTATTACGCCATGTTCTATGTCAACGAATTCGATTTGAAACTTAATCAGCATAGTCAAGTCATTGCGGCGTATGGCAAAAATTTTTCCAAGACAAAAGCGCTTGATCCCAAATATCATCGCTGGCTTCGAGATGGCTTCGATAAGCGTATCTCAGGCGATTATGGCGTGGACACAGGTATCGGAGAAATCTTGGTTGCCGATATGATCAACCATGCCCGAGAATTTCTCGAAGCCGCACAAAATTATCTTACATGACCGACAGTTCTACCTCACCATATAACGGACGCTGGGTGGCGCGCGTGCGCGGAAAAATTATCGCGCAGGGAGAAACCGCCGAGCAAGCCATGTACGCCTCGCAGCAAAGCCGACCCAAAGAAAGACCAGAGATCATCTTCATGCTATCGCTTCCCCCTTTGATAAAAAAAATAATGGATATTCTGCCCGCCGATCAGGAAATTTATCTCGTCGGCGGAGCGGTGCGCGATTTATTACTCTCGCGCGTTTCCCCTGATTTTGATTTTGCGATTCCCGCGAATGGAATCCCCCTTGCGCGAAAAGTCGCCAACGCCCTCGGCGCGGATTTCATTCCCCTTGACGATGAACGCGACACGGGACGAGTCATCTTCACCGAGGAAAACGGCTCGCGTACTTTCCTCGATTTTGCAGTCTATCGCGGCGCCGACTTGACCGAAGATTTGCGCGCGCGCGATTTCACCATGAACGCCATCGCATTCAACCTGCGCGACGAAACGCTGATTGATCCCATCGAAGGCGGAAAAGATGTCCGTGCAAAAATCATCCGCGCTTGCTCGCCCGCGTCTTTATCCGACGATCCCGTTCGCATCTTGCGCGCTATTCGTCAAGCCGCCGCGTTTGATTTTCGTATTGACAAAGACACCCGCGAATTGATGAAGCAATCGGCAAGCAAGCTCGCGCGAATTTCCCCCGAACGTCTGCGCGATGAAGTTTTCAAAATCCTCAAAGGACCCAAGCCCAATGTGTGTATGCGCGCGCTGGAAATGCTCGGCGTGTTTCCGTATCTCATGCCCGAACTCTCCGCCATGAAAGGCGTGGAGCAATCTGAACCGCACGCCTACGATGTGTGGACGCACACGCTCGCCGTGTTGGATCATCTCGACGGAATTATCTCTGCGCTGCGCGTTGGCTACGACGCCGAAAAAACAAACGATATGTTCACAGGACTGCTCGGCTTGCGGCTGGGACGTTACCGCGAACAAATTGCAAAACATTTTGAAACTTCTTTGAACGTGGATCGTTCGCAGCGTTCCCTGCTTTTCTTCGCCGCGTTGTATCACGATGTTTGCAAACCTGAAACAAAAACGATTGACGAATCGGGACGCATCCGCTTCTTCGACCACGAAATCAAAGGCGCGGATGTCGCCGCCGAAAGACTGCGCTCATTCAATGTCAGCAATGACGAAATCGAACGCGCGCAACGCATCATCAAAAATCACATGCGGATTCACGCCTTTGCGGCTCGACTCGAAAACGATAAACAGACTCCTTCGCGCAAAGCCATCTACCGCTTTTTCCGCGATAGCGGCGCGGCAGGCGTGGACCTTGTATTGTTTGCGCTCGCAGATTTACGCGCCACCCGCGCCCATTCGCTGACCATCGAAACGTGGACAATCTATCTCGACGTCGCGCGCATCCTGCTTGAAAATTATTTTGAACGCCCCGAAGAAATCATCTCGCCGCCGCGTTTTCTGGACGGTAATATTTTGATGAAGGAACTCGGCATAACTCCCAGTCCTCTCGTCGGGCAGTTGCTCGAATCCATCCGCGAGAATCAAGCCGCAGGCAAAATTGAAAATTTGGAGCAGGCGCTCGCATTTGCGCGCGGGGAATTGGCTAAGTAACGCGACATTTATGTCGCTTGCGAAAAGTATTGCGACATAAATGTCGCGCCACAAATAGTATAGAGGTAATTTATGAACTACGTTTTCTTTGACTTGGAATCCCAAAACTTAATTGACGAAGTCGGCGGACGCGAAAATATTAATCAACTAAAACTTTCATGCGGAGTCACATGGTCAACGCAGCGGAATGATTTTGCCGTGTATTGGGAGAAGGACGCGCCCGTGTTGATTCAAGAACTAAAGTCCGCGACAAAAGTCATCGGCTTCAACCTGCGCGGATTTGACTACGTCGTCCTGCAACCCTACGCGCCCGATGTTCGCATGGCTTCCATCCCTACGCTCGATATGCTTTTGGATATTCAGCAAATTTTGGGATTTCGTCTCAGCCTCGATAATATCGCCGGCGCGAGTTTGGGCGCAACCAAAAGCGCGGACGGACTCAAAGCCGTCGAATGGTTTCGCGCGGGCGAGATGGATAAAATCGCGGAATATTGCAAAATGGATGTGGAGATCACGCGCCGCGTTTTTGAATTCGGGCGCGATAACGGATATGTTTTTTATAAATCCAAATTGGGCAGTAAGTTGAAAGTCAACGTAAAGTGGAAGTGATTAGGGTTTGTAATTATTAACTTCCGTCATTGCGAGGAGGGGAGCGACGAAGCAATCCTCATTTATGAATAACAGATTGCTTCGCTACGCTCGCAATGACGCTAACAAAGGAAAGTTATATTTTTACGAACCCTTAGTCCAATAATTGGCTGGTTATCTGGTCGGCTCGTTGAACAATAAAAACGCCCCGACGTTCTACGTCGGGGCGGGTGAGAAAAGGGGCTATTTATTTAAGAAGCAAGCGGCTG
>JAQTWR010000183.1 GCA_028689195.1 Anaerolineales bacterium
GTATATTTCTCCGCAGGCACGGGGGCTTTATTTACTTTGGGAGGTTCGGGCGGGGTAACGCTGTATGCGTTGAAACACAACACCGCGCTGATTTCAGAAGCCAATGTTGCGCCGTTATATTTATAGCGCGTGGTGAGTAACACGTCTTTACCGGGGGCGTCGCCGCCGTATTTATAAGGGTCGTAAAGGGAATAATCGTCCCCTTTTCTTTCTTTGACCAGAACAAAATGCGTTTGAATCCCCTTTTGCTTGTTCCAATCCACCTGCAAGATGACCGGCTTGCCCTGCGCCACTGCCGAGTCAATTTGCGCAATAGGCGCGGGGGATGATTCGCAGGGCTGCATATCGAGGTAGGCGCAATTGGGCCAAACATAAGGCAATACGCTGGGGATAAAAAAAGCGCCCTGAAAGCCGCCCGCTTTTTTCATCTTCTCATTAACAGTCACCGGAGTTTCATCGTAACCGATTCCATTGAGCATCATCGTAACAGACGTGAGCAGACAGCCCCATCCGCCTATCGTCTCGCTGGAATTCCCAAGAGGTGTTTTCGCCCACGCTTCGTCGTTCTGGTAAAGGTTCTTTGTTGTAAACATCTATCCTTACCTCCTGCAATATAGAATTATGACAAATTCGATTGGACGCAATTTTACCCGATTTTACTTTGCAATGAAATTGCAATATTTGAGCTCTCCAGGAATTACCGTGATGATTTCTAATTTTGGGCTATCTGTGGTAGCGCGACATTAATGTCGCGCTACAGGTTGTGGTTTATCGCGGCAAACCTCAAATATCCTTCGCTCTGCTACTAAAGAACAAGGAATTTCAAAACCGTTTTCGCCACGGATTTCACTAATTTGCGCGAATTTTTAAATCTATCCGTGATAATACGCGCAATTCGTGGCTGAATCTTTTGTTCCTTTCGCTTTGAACTGCGTTTTTTGCGCGGTGGTTTTACTCAGGGCGACATGCTCAAAGTGCGTAAGGTGAGTAATTAACGCGCTCTTTTTCGCTGACAGACTTTGCAAAGACCCTGTCGAAGGCGGGTTATTTATAAATTATTTATATTTCCCCGCCCGTTTTTTATTCGATATTTTCGCCGCATCCCTATAATTTATTCAAATGCGGTCATAGACTATGATCGCAATTCATTTGTTACGCCCATAAAGGAGGCTTGTTTGAAAATGAAACGTTCACTATTCAATTTATTTGCCCTATTAGCGGTTTTGAGTCTTGCGCTCGCCGCCTGCGGCGGCGCAGCCCCTGCGCCCACAGCAGCGCCAGCGGCAACCACAGCCGCGACAGAAGCTCCCGCAGCCCCCACTGAAGCGCCTGCCGTCGCAGTGGAAAAAACCGTCACAGTTGGTTTCACCGCGTCGCAGACGGGATCGCAGGAAGTTTCTTCCAAGCGTCAGGTCAATGGTTTCAACTTGTGGATGAATCAAGTCAACGAAGCCGGCGGACTTACGCTGAGCGACGGCACCATCGTCAAATTCGCCGCGCAGAGCTATGACGACGAATCCAACAAGGAACGCGTACAAGAATTGTACACGCGCCTCATCACCGAAGATAAAGCCGACTTCCTCATCAGCCCGTACTCCTCCGGTCTTACCGCCGCCGCCGCAGTCATTGCCGAACAAAACGGCAAGTTGATGATCACCACCGGCGCAGCCGATGACGATACTTACAAGCAAGGCTACACGGGCGTCTTCCAACTTTACACTCCCGGTAGTTTGTATCTCACCAGCACTGTGGACATGATCAAGACCCTCGACCCCGCCGCCAAGATTGCGATTGTGAATGAAAGCGATAAGTTTTCGACAGCGGTTGTCGGCGGTTTGAAGCCATACGCTGTTGCGCAGGGATTTGAAGTTGTCCTCGAAGAAGCTTACGCATCCGATACAGCCGATTTTGGTCCCATCATCAATAAGATCAAGGACTCTGGCGCGACGGTTGTTTTGGGCGGCGGTCACTACCCCGACGGCAGCACCTTTGCCCGCCAGCTGTACGAACGCAAAATCGGCATTCAGTTCATCGGCATTCTCGTTGCCCCGCCCGACAGCAAATTCTCTGAATTAGGCGACGCCGCGCTCGGCGTAACGGGTCCCAGCCAATGGGAAGGCAAAGCCACCCACACCGAAGCGGAAGCAAAAGGACTCGGCATCGAATGGTTCGGACCTTCAGGCGCTGATTTCGCCGCCGCGTTTGAAGCCGCATACGGCGACAAACCCACCTATCACGCCGCCGGCGGATACACCGCTGGTTTGCTCCTGCAAAAAGCCATTCTGAACGCAGACTCTGTAGACAGCGAAGCCGTCAAAGCCGCGCTCGACGCGATGAATATCTTCACCTTCTACGGCGGCATCAAGTTCGATACGTCCGCAGAAGCGCACGGCTTGCAGATTGGCCATAGCATGGTCGTCATCCAATGGCAGAAGAACGACGCGGGCGAATTGGTACGCGAAGTTGTCTGGCCCGCAGACGTCGCCACCAAATCTCCAATCTTCCCGATTACCGCGCCGTAAGTTAATTTTTCTTGTAGAGCGAGATTAGCGACTAATCTCGCTCTACCTTTTCCTTGTCATTGCAAGGAGACTCTTCCCAACAAAGTTCCCCCGCAATGACAACTGATTTTGGAGTTGATCCATGCAACAATTGAACCTGCTCCTCGCTTCGTTACCTGACGGAATTCTATTGGGGTTTGTATACGGCGTTGCCGCAATGGGGCTGACGTTGATTTGGGGCGTGATGAACGTCATCAACCTCTCGCACGGTCCCATCATATCGCTTGGCATGTTTGGCGCTTACATTGTCTTTATCAAGATGGGTATCAACCCATACTTGGGATTGCTTATCATCGCGCCGCTGGGATTGCTTCTGGGGGTTTTAATCTACGTTGTCGCGGTTCATCGCGTGATTAACGCGCCGCACCTTTCCTCGCTGCTGGCGACATTTTCCGTGAATATGATCATCATCGGGTTGGGGACAGCCGCGTTCACCACCTCGCCATACAACGTAGACTTCAACATGGGCAGCGTCACTTTGGGGTCTACCACGCTGCTTGGCACGCGCCTCATCGCGGCGCTGGCGGCAATCATAGCGACGGGCAGCCTGTACCTGTTTCTCTATCGAACCCGCCCCGGGAAATATATCCGCGCGGTGGCGAATAATCGCGCCGCAGCGGAACTAATGGGAATCCCGTCGTCGCGCATCCTCGCGTTGAGTTTTGGATTAGGCACCATGCTTGCCGCAATCTCAGGGGCGTTGATCGCGACCTTCTTCCCGTTCAGCATTCTTTCGGGCGGCGGATACGAACTCAAGAGTTTTGTCATCGGCGTATTGGGCGGACTCGGCAACCCCATTGGCGCGCTGGTCGGCGGGTTGGCGCTTGGCGCGCTCGAAGCCATCGTGCCTGCATTTATGGAAACTTCGTGGGTGCCTGTCATCGAGTTTGGTTTATTTATTTTGGCGCTGCTCGTTCGTCCCAATGGATTATTTGGAGCGAAAGAATGAGAAACTGGCAAAAATACATCGGCATTATTATTCCCCTGCTTGTCGTCGCGGGATTGATGTTGTACCCCACCGTCACAGGCAAAGCCGCCGCCCGCGAAACCGCGTTTACGATTCTAAAAGCCATTGCGCTCGCCTCCAGCTTGAATATTTTGCTCGGCTATACGGGCTATGTGAGTTTTGGTCATATCGTATTTTTCGGTTTTGGCGGCTATGTCGGCTTTTACCTGCTGAGTTCCCAGGGCGCGTCGCTTTGGATCGCCATCCTCGCCGGCGGACTTAGCTCGGGCATTTTGGCTTTTCTTTTAGGAAAGGCAATTCTGCGGCTGCGCGGCGCTTACTTTGCGCTTGCCACAATCGGCGTGAACGAGGCGATGAAGGCGTTCATCAATAACTTCGACCTCTTCGGCGGACCGACGGGTATTACGCTCAACTTCAAGACGTATCTCGCGTATGGCGGCGCGTCAAAAGCCCTGGAGATGGCTTTCTTTATCGTAGGCGGATTGGCTTGTCTGGCGATCATTATGAGTTACGTCATCCGCACTTCCAAATTCGGTTTGGGGCTGCTTGCCATCCGCGAGAATGAAGACGCAGCCGAAGTAATGGGCGTAATTGCGCCGGACGCAAAGACGTGGGCGTATGTTCTATCCGCGATTATCCCCGGCATGATCGGCGTTTTGTTCTTCTTCAAAAACGGGAACGTCGAACCGCACGACGCGTTCCCGCTTCACGCTTCGATTGAATTGCTGGTCATGGTCATGCTCGGCGGACAAGGCACGGTGCTTGGACCCATTCTCGGCGCGTTTGCGTATCAAGGAATGCGCGGATATTTGGTGACGAGCGATTTCTTCAAAGACATTCAACTCTCGGTATCGGGCGCGCTGTTGTTGATCATCGTGCTGTTCATTCCCGCAGGCGCGGTCGGCTGGCTTAGGAAGCGCTCCGAATTATTGAGGAGGGTATTGGCATGACGCTACTCTTACAAGTTCAAGGAGTTACCAAACGCTTCGGCGGTTTGCAGGCGCTGACGCAAGTGACCTTCGACCTGCCCGCAGGAGAAATCTTCGGGTTGATCGGTCCGAACGGCGCAGGCAAGACCACGTTATTCAATACCATCAACGGCGTTTATCATCCCGAAGAAGGGCGCATCGTCTTTCAGGGAAAAGACGTGACGAAGATGAAGCCCTACTATTTGGCGAAGATGGGTATGGCGCGCACGCATCAAATTGTGCGCCCGTTGAACGAATTGACCGTGCGCGAAAACGTGATGGTCGGCGCGTGTTTCGGGCATGAAAATCAACATTTGGCGAGCGCTGCCAAGATCGCGGACGAAGTCCTCGACTTTGTGAAACTATCGAGCCGCGCCGATCAACTTGCGGGTAGTTTGAACGTCGCGCAGAAAAAAAGATTGGAAATGGCGCGCGCGCTGGCTTCACATCCGCGCCTGCTTTTGTTGGACGAAGTCCTCGCAGGTTTGAATCCGTCTGAAATCGACGGGATGATCCAAATGATTTTGGATATTCGCACGCAAGGCGTCACCATCATCATGATCGAGCATTTGATGAAAGCGGTGATGAACGTTTCGGATCGCATTCTTGTGCTTGATTACGGCGAGCAGATCGCGGAAGGAAATCCGAAGGAAATTGCCAGCGATCCAAAAGTGATCGAAGCGTATCTGGGCGACCCAAAACTCGCCGAGAGACTCATGGAGGACGATTAACATGGCTATTCTTGAAGTGCGCGACGTCACCTCTGGGTATGGCGAGGGGCAAATTTTGTGGGGCGCCAGCATCGGTTTGGAAAAAGGAAAACTGACCTGTCTCGTCGGCGGAAACGGCGCGGGCAAGACAACCACGCTGCGAACGGTGATGGGCTTGCTTAAACCGTGGAGCGGTTCTGTCTGGTTTCAGGGACAGGACGTAAGCCGTATGCCCGCCTACGCCAAAGCCGATTTGGGCTTGGTTCTTGTGCCTGAAGGCAGGCAGCTGTTTACCGATATGAGCGTTTACGAAAACCTAGAAATGGGCGCGTCGAATATACGCGCGCGAGACAACGTAAAAAAGAATCTCGAAAAAGTGTACGCTATGTTCCCGCGTTTATTAGAGCGCAGTGCGCAAAAGGCTGGCACGTTGAGCGGCGGCGAGCAGCAAATGCTGGCGGTGGCGAGAGGCATCATGGCAGACCCCATTGTGTTGATGATTGACGAACTTTCGCTGGGTCTTGCGCCCGTGCTTGTCCTTCAACTTTTCGAGAGTCTGCGCGCCCTGCGCGATATGGGCATGACGATTTTGCTGGTGGAACAAAACGTGCAAATGGCGTTAGCCATCAGCGACTATGGTTATGTGCTTGCCGAAGGCAAATCTGGAATTGAAGGTCCGGCGCGTCAACTCATCAAGGATAAGAATGTCCGCGCGGCGTATCTGGGTTTGTAATATAATAGAAGCGTAACAAAGAACATAAAAACCATTCAGGAG
>JAQTWR010000184.1 GCA_028689195.1 Anaerolineales bacterium
ATGCGCTGGAAGAAATAATCGGAAAAAATCCGCGTATTTTGAAATCAGGAAAGCAGAGTCCCGAGTTTTACAAAAACCTGTGGGACACGATCAGCTCCGGGCAGGTCTGGCGCGGCGTATTTCATAACAAGAGGAAGGACGGCTCGTTATACTGGGATTCCGCTACTATCGCGCCTGTATTGAATCAGGACAACAAAGTAGTTAACTATGTCGCCATCAAGGAAGATATCACCGCGCGCAGACAGGCTGATGAACAATTAAGAAAACTCTCGCAGGCGGTCGAGCAAAGCGGCAGCATGTTTATTATCATGGATGCAAACGGGTTAATTGAATACGTTAACCCAAAGTTTACCGAAATCTCAGGATATTCGCTTGCAGAAGCGTTGGGCAGGGCGCCCAGCTCTCTGATAAGAGCCGAAAACGACGGGCATGTCTTTTATGAAGACGAATGGTGGCAAGCGGTTTCAACGGGAAAGACGTGGCATGGCGAGTTTCGTGACCGCAGCAAAGACGGAAGATTATTTTGGAATTCCGCCACCATTGCGCCTGTGCGTAACCGCGAGGGCGACATCACAAATTATGTAGAGAGTATGCGGGATATTACCGAGCAAAAAATATTGCAAGATCAATTGCAAAAGCAGAATGATTACCTCTCAATTCTGCACCAGATTACGCTTGACCTGCTCAATCGCCGCAACCTCGACGACCTCTTGCAGGTGATTGTGGAACGTTCTGCCGTGTTGCTGGACGCGCCCTTCAGCCAGTTAATGCTTGAAGAAAACGGCGTTTTGGTCGTGTCGGCGGTTACGGACAATTTGCCTAGCGT
Organism: Anaerolineales bacterium; assembly: GCA_028689195.1. Lineage (GTDB taxonomy): Bacteria > Chloroflexota > Anaerolineae > Anaerolineales > Villigracilaceae > Villigracilis. The sequence goes on from JAQTWR010000184.1 coordinate 827, forward strand.
AAAGGGTAATCGCGTCACGCGCGAAGAGGCAAAACTCTGATGGCAGGCGTATGATACCCGTCAACCGGTTACCCTTAATAACTACATGGAATGGGAACATCGCGACAGGAAATACGCCGACCTTTTAGCCTACGCGATTATCGAAATTCCCATTATGGCGGGAGAGCGGTGTTTGGGCGTTCTCACATTATCCCGCTCCAAACCGGATTATACGTTCACCGCCGCGCAGACTGAAACTGGTATTTTGTTTGCGCGTCTTGTCGCGTTGGTGTTGGATAACGCCAATTTATACGAATCGGCGGTGAAAGAAATCGCGGAGCGCGAACGCGCCCAAGACTCTTTGCAATATTCAAATCAACAGCAGCAGGTCATTAATTCGTTGTTGAAAATCAGCTTCGAAGATAATTCCATGGACGAGATGTTGAGCATAATTCTGGATGAAATTTTTTCCATCGAATGGATGACTATTTCGCAGAAAGGCGGCGTCTTTCTTTTCAACGAACAAACCAATACGCTGGATTTGCGCGTTCATCGCAACCTTGCGCCTGCGTTGGAAATAAAGTGCGCGAAACTTAATTTTGGGCAATGTCTGTGCGGACGCGCCGCGCTGAGTCGGGAAATTCAATTTGCCGATTGTCTCGACGAACGTCACGAAATCAGGTACGAGGGCATGGAGGAACACGGGCATTACAATGTCCCCATCTTACAGGGCGGGAAGACGCTGGGCGTTATTGTTTTGTACCTTCCGCATGGTTATCAAAAGACGGAAAAGGATATCGCTTTCCTGCATACCGTAGCCGACGCGGTCGCGGTTCTCTTGAGGCGCAAACAAGTCGAGACGCTGTTATTGGAAAACGAGGCGCGTTTCCGTCAGATCGTCGAGAGCGCCAACGATGTGATTTATCGAACCGACATGCTGGGCAACTTCATTTACGTCAACCCCACTTCGCTAATTATCATGGGATATAAAAACGAATCTGAAGTATTAGGAAAAAATTACCTTGAATTAGCAGCCCCCGAATGGCGGCATAAACTCAAGCGCTTTTACAATCGTCAATTTTTGACAAAACAAAGTAATACCTATTTTGAATTTCCAGCGATCAATGCCGGCGGCGAAGCAATCTGGTTTGGGCAAAGCGTGCAGATCATCAAAGACGGCGACGCGGTGGTCGGTTTTCAAGCCGTAGCGCGCGACATCACCCAACTCAAGCAGGCGCAAGAAGCGCTCTCCCTTTCGCGCGATCAAGCGCTGGAAGCAAGCCGCGCTAAAAGCCAAATGCTTTCGCGCGTCAGCCACGAGCTGCGTACGCCATTGGGCGGCGTCCTCGGTTTTGCAGAACTGCTGCAATACAACGCTTTTGGCGCGCTGAACAAAAAACAAGAAGAGGCTGTTGACCACATCATCAAAAGCGCCAATTATCTGACCAGCATGGTCAACGACCTGCTCGACGAAGCGCAGATAGAATCTGGATCGCTCCTTTTAGATAACTCATATTTTGACCCTGCCGAACTGCTTGAGAATGTGAACTCTTCCATGTCCATGCTGGCGGACAAAAAAAACATAATTTTCAAAACTGAAATTTCTTCCGACCTGCCCGACGAACTTTACGGCGATGTTAAACGCCTGCAACAGGTAATCATCAACCTCGCGGGCAACGCCGTCAAATTCACCAGAGAAGGCGAAGTGCGCGTCGCCTTCAAACGCGCCGCGCCAACTTTTTGGTCTATCGAAGTGCGTGACACCGGCGCGGGAATACCAGACTCTGAACGTCAAATTATCTTCGAGCCTTTCCGTCAAATTAATAACTCGATCACGCGCGAGAATCGCGGCTCGGGGTTGGGACTCGCCATCACCAAACAACTCGTTGAACTTATGGGCGGACAGATCAGCCTTGAAAGCAAGGTTGGCAAAGGAAGTCTGTTTACCATTACAATGCCAATCACAAACGCCCCAGGAGAATAAGTATGACGCAACTATACGCCCTTATAATCGAAGACGATCCAAAATTGGGACTGATCTTCCAAACCGCTTTACAACAAGCGGGATACGACACCGATCTCGACGAGAATGGGAATCGCTATCACGCGTTTTTAGACGCGCGCCAGCCGGATCTTGTCATCCTTGATCTTCATCTGCCCTACGCGTTTGGCGGCGATATTCTGGACGTAATCCGCGCCAGATATTCGGATACGGTTATTGCGGTTGTCACCGCCGACTTTATCAAAGCGAAGACGCTCACAGGCAAAGCCGACCACATCCTCGTCAAACCTGTCAGCGTTGCCAGTTTGTTAAGGCTCGCAGAATCGATAAAAGGACAAGCATGACCAAGCCGCTTGCCCTCATCGTCGAGGACGACCCGCAACTCAGCCAGATATTCACGCTGACTTTATGCGAATTATTTGAAACCGAATCTATTACAGACGGTTCGCTGGCGTTGACGCGTCTCTTGGAAGTCGTTCCTCACCTCGTTGTTTTGGATATTAACCTGCCGGGCGCGTCTGGCGCGCAAATTCTCCATTTTATTCGCGCCGATGCCCGTCTCAATACAACGCGCGTTATTCTCGCCACAGCCAACATCCGTCAGGCGGAAGATCTTCAGGATGAAGCGGACATCGTCTTGCTGAAACCCGTCAGTATTGGACAGTTGCGCGATCTTGCCGAAAGACTAATATGACAAACTTCCAGACCTCCCTTCAATCCAAACGACTCATTCTCGACGGCGCGACAGGTACGGAATTAAACCGCCGCGGCGTGGATACGGGCTTGCCGCTTTGGTCGGCAAACGCCTTGATGAACGACCACGACGCGGATATTCTCAAACAAATTCATGCGGATTATCTCAACGCGGGCGCGGATATTATCACCACGAATACTTTCCGCACGCACCGACGCGCTCTTGCGCCCAGCGGAAATAAAACCCGCGCGCTCGAATTGACCCGTCGCGCCGTAGACATTGCCCGCGACGCGATTGCCAGCGTCAAATCTGATTCGCCGAAATTTATCGCGGGTTCGATTTCCACGCTTGAAGATTGCTATCGTCCCGACCTCGTTCCAACTGATGACGAACTCCGCGCCGAACATTCCGAGCGCGTCAAACATCTCGTCGAATGCGGCGTAGATGTCATCCTCATCGAAACGATCAATACAATTCGCGAAGCGGCGGTCATCGCGAAACTTGCCGTCGTTACGGGAACTCCCGTTGTCGTTAGTTTCGTTTGCAATCAAGAGGGAAAAATTCTCTCAGGCGAAACGCTGACCGAAGCCGCGCGCGAATTGCTTCCGCTTGGAATCTCCGCCCTCGGAGTCAACTGCGGACCAACGCCAAGTTTGGCGAAGCCTCTCGCTGAATTAAAATCTACATGCGGGGAAAATTTTCCGCTCGCCGCCTACGGCAACATCGGTTACGCCGACGAAAAAATAGGCTGGGTCAATACTGATTCGGAAAATCCGAAAAATTATTGCAAACACGCCGTTCATTGGGATGCGAAAATCATCGGCGGCTGCTGCGGCACAACGCCCGAACATATTCGGCAATTGAGGCTGACGATAAAGTAAAGCGCGTTACGCCTTGCCGAGCAGTTCTTTTGCAATCTTAACCGCGCCGACCGCGTCTTCCGAATAGCCGTCCGCTTTGATTTTTTGACACCAATCGCGGGTGATAGGCGCGCCGCCGACCATCACTTTGATGCGCGGGCGCAGCCCTTCTTTGTCCAACTCTTCAATCACTTCGCGCTGACGAACCATGGTCGTGGTCAGCAGCGCGCTCATGCCGATAAGTTCCGCATTGACCTCGAGCGCCTTGCTGATGATTTTATCGGCGGGCTGATCCACGCCAAGGTCGTACACTTCAAACCCCGACGCGCTTAACATTGTGCCCACGAGCGTTTTCCCGATTTCGTGAATATCGCCTTCCACGGTAGCCAGCACAACGCGCCCCATTGTTTCGCGGGCTTCGCCGAGTTTGATCAATTCGGGTTCGAGGACGGCAATGGCGGCTTTCATCGCTTCGCCCGCCATGACCAATTCGGGCAGGAACGCTTCGCCCATCCCAAATTGATCGCCGATATAGTTCACGCCAACCACAAATCCTTTTGTAATCGCTTCGAGCGGATGAATATTTTGTTCGACCGCCTGCTTCGCAAGTTCGGCGGACAAATCTGAATCGCCGTCAATAATGCTTTGCGCCATCTGTTTGTATAACTCTTCGGACATTGTTTTCTCCTTTGATTTGCAGCGCGCTATTTTTTCTTAACAAGAAACGAGGCTTGTTCTTCCTGCCCGCGCACCAATTCTGCGGGGACGTCTAAATACTTTCTAATCCATTTGCCAGATTCCATTAAATGCGCGATGGATTTTTTCGCCGCTTTCTCCGCGTCTTTTTTCTTTAACGCTTCGACGATGGCGCTGTGTTCCTTTTGCGTGGTTTCTATATTATCTTCAAGCAAATTCGGGTTGCGGAAAATTTTTTCGTACAACAACCAGTCGGGAAATGCGTTCGCCGCCACCGCGTACAAATTGATCAATAGGGCGTTGCGCGACGCCTCTGCGATACGCGCATGGAACTCGCGGCTCATCTGACGAATGCGCGGCGTTTCCTCCAGCGTTCGGCGCGATTGCATCTCTTCGATTATTTTTTCCAGCCCTTTGATTTCCTCCGGCGTGATGTTCTTTGCCGCCTCTTTTGCAACCAGCGCTTCAAGGATTAAACGCAGTCCGTACGCTTCGACAATATCTTTGGGAGACATTTCGCGCACGCGCGCGCCGCGATACGCCACGCGCTCCGCCAGTCCCGACGCTACGAGCAAATCCAGCGCCTCGCGCACGGGGGTCATGCTCACGCCCATTTGGCTGGCAATATCCACCTGACGCAGCCAATCGCCGGGGGCGTATTCCCCCGCGATAATTTGACGATGAAGCGCGTCGAAGATTTCTTCTTTTAACGGTTTGCGTTCGAGGTTGTTTGACGGCATGATTGTATATTATATATAATCCGGCGCGATTTAGGAAGGCGGGGCGCGATAACTGAATTTTTCGTTTGAGTTATACTTTGCCGCATTGGAGTTCCCATGACAGATATTGACCTAACCCCCATAAAACCCGCAATCGAATCTTATATCCAGTTAGGGCGTTCGGGATTGTTGCCCGCGCTT
>JAQTWR010000185.1 GCA_028689195.1 Anaerolineales bacterium
GTTTGCAGATTCCTCCGAGCCAAATTTGCTTTGGATGAACGCCTCGCCAACGCCAAAAGTATGCAACGTGCCAAGATAGCCCGCCAGCACAGAGGCAAGTCCGACCAAGCCAAAATCTTCGGGCGTCAAAATGCGGGCAAGGATGATGGCGCTGATAAACACCATCACCTTGCCGATTACAAAGGCGAGGTACGACCACATCACCCCTCGCCCGATTTGTTTAGAAGACGCCCTTTCGATATTTTTCGGGGAAGGCTCCGCCATACTTATTTATCCGAACGCTTTCGGAAGACGGCTTGTATACCCAAAATAACAAGCACAAACAGTATCCCGCCGAAAACGACGAAGATGGAGGGCAATATCCATGCCGGGCGTTCCGAGACAGCCGGCTGAGTCTCTGGCGCTGCGGGCGTCAAACTGGTTTCCTGCGAGCCTTGGACGCCTTGCAAAAGTCTGGTGTCGGCAGATACGATTTGTTCGCCGCTGATAAACGCCAGATTGCCGCGTAACTGACTTCGCAACCTGCCCAACTGCAGGGCGTTCCCAGCCCATTTCACGCCCGAATCCGAGCTGCCGCCTATGTATAAGACAGCCTGTTTTGAATTCCATGGAGCGGGGAACAATTCCAAATAGCCAACATCAACCCCGGAACCGAGGCGATAAGAGATTTGTAAATTCTTTTCAATCGCCAAATCGGAGCCGGGTTTAAATGGCGCGGGGAGAGCGTCGTACATACCTTCGAGGATTTTCAGGTTGCTTGGACGCCCAACGATGATGAGATTCCGCTTTTGCTTCGTCAAATCGGGGACGGCGTCCGCGTAGTAGGCTTCCAATCCGGCAAGTTGAACAGCGTTCGTATTTCCAAGAGAGAAAGCAATTTGCGCGGCTACATTCCAACTGACCGGGTCTTTTGGCGCTAAAACAAACGCCAGGTTATTCATAATCGGGTCGAAAGCAAACGGGGCTGGGTATCTGTTAAGTCCTATCAGGGTCGCGGGGCTTATTTCCGGGGCGGGGACAAAAGGCAGGTAGAGCGAGGAGGACGAATCGATTCGCATCCACAACCCGTCAAGAAGCGGATTCACGCACTCGTTTTTCGGCTCCATGTTAATATCCAACCGAAGGCGATTGCTCCCCGATTGGACGGCGCTTGCCGGCAGAAGAATTCTGGCTTCTCCCTGCCCCGAAGTCCCTTCGCTGAGAAGCACGCTCCCGATGGGGGCTTCATTCAATTTGACAATAATGCCCGAGCGCTGATATTCCAACAAAGAGGTGTGCGAGAAAATCAAATTCAAATATGCGTCTGGTCCAAGCGTGTAGTTTTGAGGAACGTCAAATACATAACTAACCGTATTGAGTCCAACTTCGCTGACGACGACGCTGTCGTAGCCAAGATCGTTGAAGGTCTGATGAGAATCCGCAGGATTGTATTGAGGCTCAAGCGACTGGACGTTCGATATAAGGGAAAGGCTGGGGTTATCGCCCACGCGAAGCATTCCGGTGCTCAATGCCCGCGCCGCATTAACAACCGCCGCATCGTCGTTCCCGCCGACGACCATCACCACCTTGCTTTTGTTCCATGGCGAAATAGCCATTTGGATAATCCCGTCGGTGGGGGAAGATTCTTTTGCGGTGAAATTCCCGCCCGACGAGGGCGCGGGAAGGGCAACCTGTTGAAGGAGGGGCAATCCTTTTGCTTTGCCGATGAATATCAAATTGGTACTAGCCAACGCTTCAGGAGCGATCTGGCTAACGGGTTGCAACGAAATAAGCAGGCGGTTGTATGTCATGCGACCAAAGCCCGCCGCGACAGATAACGCGGACTGCAATTCGCTAATGCTGGGTTGATCCGGAATCGCAATGATCACAGAATCCTGATTGAACGAATCTTGAAAAAACGGAACGGGCAAGAGTCTTAAATCCACCGGCGGGTCAATCAACGTGTGCGGTAAATACAACTGCGAAAACGTTCGGGCGATTACGGTCGTTCTGAAATTCACGTCGCAATTGACGCCGCTATCCAAAATCAATTGGATGGATTGACTTTGATTGCTTCCGAGTCGGGTCAGCGTATCGAGCGTCAGCGGAATAATAACCTGCCGCTGCCCTTCCTGATTTAGGTTGATCGTTGCCACCGTGACGTAGTTATATTGAACCAGCAGCGCGCCGCCGTAGGCTGCATTAAGCGGCTTTTGCGAATCGGCGTTGGTGTAATAAACGTCCAACACAAGCCGCAACTCTGCGCCCAGCTCCATCTTCCATGTCGGCGGCAGGTCAAAATAATAGCCGTTTGAAGCAAACGGGCCGCGCAAGACAACTTCTTCAAAACCGAAGTCGTCGAAAGACAGCGTTTCTGTAGAGTCTGGAATTTGAGCGGGAAGAGAAGCCTGCGCAGCAGGCGTAGAGACGATAGGGGTCGCTTGAGGCGCCAACGAGGTTGGCGTCGCGGCTTGCCGTAAAGCGGTCTGCGTATGCGATCCGGCAAATACAAGTCCGCCGGGAGCCATCAAAGCCAGCAACAATATCACAATCAAGAAATGGGATTTTTTTATATGTTTCATTTTTACCTTCGTTATTTTTCAAATCGTTCAAAGGACACTTCGATAAACGGAAACGACTTTGTCGAACCAAACGGACGCGCTAAATTTTTCTTCGACCCGCGCCCTTGCAATCTGCCCTAATTTGACGCGGTCGGGAGCGTCGAGCAGAGACGCCATAGCGCGGGCAAACGCTTCAGGTTGATGCGGGGGGACGGTCAACCCCGCGGGACCAATCGCCCAGGCGTTGTCGCCGACATCGGTAGTCAACACAGGCAAGCCAGCCGCCATCGCTTCCAGCACCGCTATTGGCAATCCTTCCCAATGAGAAGCCAGCGCGTACATGTCGCTTGCGGATAACAAATGCGGCACATCAGCGCGCATACCCAGCAATTTAACATGGTCTGACAGGCGGAGGTCTTTTACTCTTTTATCAAGAGATTCGTAAAAGTCGCCGCCGCCGACAATCGCAAGGAATGCGGAAGGATGCGATTGCCGCAAAATAAGAAAAGCGTCGAGCAGGTCTTGAAAGCCCTTTTGCAAGGTAAGCCGCCCCACAGAAATAATAATAGGGCGATCCACGCTGCCGGAAATTTGCTTTCTTATCATTTCGCGTTCCGCAGGCTCAAGGCGATACCCGGAATGTTCCACAGCGTTTGGAATCACAACCATTGGTTTGTTCCTCACCATTGGAGCGAAACGCTTTGCGACCGAAGGACCGCAGGCAATGATTTTGGAAACGGCATGACGCAGGGCAAAAATCTCGACGCGCTCGGTGCGCGAGACGCGGAACTGTTCTTCGACGCCTGTTGAATGCAACGTGGCAACGACGGGCGTATGGGTCAGCCTTCCAATCATCGAGCCAAGAATATACGAGTAAGTCAAATGAGCGTTTAGAACGTCAGGGCGCTCCGCGCGCATCCATTTTGTAAGTTTATATAAATTATCGAAATCGAAAATGCGCGTCGTCGGGAAAAAGCGGACGGTCACGCCCATCTCTTCGAGCTGCCTCGGGAAGGGAGAGCCATCGTCCTCGCTCAAACTGATCACAGCCAGTTTGTATCCGCGCTTGACGGCTTCTCTGGCGAAAGTGATTTGCAATTGCTGCGCTCCGCCAAAAGAAAGCCCGTCAATCATTTGAACAATATACATAGATGCGAATCCGTTATTTGCGGTTTTGCGAAATTCCGCTACGCTCGATCGAAAACGGCCGGTTTCTTCTGGCTTCTTCAGCGGTTTCGAGTTCAATTTCAGCCATGCGGGGAATGGAAAGGGCAATCCCTGCGAGTACCCAAAAATTGCGCGGGTAGGCGGAGTGAATGAAGATGGCTGCGAGTAAATATCCAAGAAAACCAAATGCGTATGCCGCAACCATGTTAGAGACGGAAGTCAGCCCTGCCCTGGCAAGAGACCGCTGCGCCTTCCACATTGATTTCAGCACGACCCATAACAACAGCCCAAAACTGAACAACCCAAGCAGCCCCGTTTCAGCGGCAACCTCCAAATAAAGACTATGAGCCTGCCGGACTTCGGAGCGCGCGTCAATCCCCAGACGCTGGGAATATTTCTGATATAGCCCGGGGTAGTTGCCAAGCCCCACTCCTAAAATAGGGTAATCGGCAAACATTTGAAGGGCTACAATCGCCTCGCTGGTGCGTCCGCGAATCGATGAATCGCGCACTCCTCCGTTGGAACTCGACAGACTCGGGATAAGTTCGGTCAGCGTGCTGATGCGCTCCGTAAATTTGGAGGGAAGCACGTTTACCAAAAACAGACCCACAATCAACACCACCAGCAGGTAGCGCAACTGACCGCGATGGAAAACCGCGAGCATGGCGATTACTACCGCCATCATGGAGAGAAATCCGCCGCGCGAGTATGTCAGCAGGACGGTAAAGGTGCATGCGATAAACGCCCAAGCGGCTAAGACCCGAAGGATGGATTGCTTCTCATTCCATAATCGGTCCAACGCAAGCGGGACCAAGACCAGCATGAGCTGCGCGTAATAGTTCGGGTCTTGAAGAGGACCGCCCAATCGGTAGTCGTCTGACTGCCCGGCGATATTTTGTAAAGCCGCCACGGCGTATCCGCCGTAATCATTTGAGTAGGTGCCGGTTACAAATTGAAAGATGCTGAGCGTCCCAAGGAAAATACCTACAGCGAGCAGAACCCAGATCGCTAGATGAAACGATTTTTCGTTTCTCAACACCACCGCGATGATTAAGGCGATGATGCCAGACTTGAGCAGTTCCACTTCAATGTAGTATGCAACCGCCGGGTCTACGGCGTACAAAACCGAAATCAGCCCAACCATACAGTAGAAGGCGACCAGAAATAGGGGACGCATCCATCCTTGCGGAATCTCATGGTTATAAACGATCCAGCGCGTACCCATAGACAGGACAAGCAGCATGATCAAGCCTTGCACTACATTTGTCACGCCGTACCGCTCGCCCACAATGATATACGCCTGCGTGTACAGGACAAATAGCATCACCGCCACGCCCCATTCCAAGCGCGCAAAAGTGACAAGGAATGCCGTCACGCCAAACGCGACGACTAACACCTGCAAAGTATTCGCCATACCCGCGATGAACAAGCCTGCGGTCACGCTCACAACAACGCCCGCAAAGGCGATCACGACGGATATGGATTTTGGAGAAGTTTTCGAGGCAGAAACCTCAACTTGAGTGTTCATAAATATCCTGCGTCAAACCAAGCTGCCTGCTCTTTCCAGTTCCGACTTGTAAAACACAAGGTTTAGGTTTCCAACAATCGCCTGCCGTAACGCCCGTTCGGCATTTTCGCGCAGATCGCTCGAAGATTCGTCGCCCTGGCGTTCAGCCAACCCAATGCGCGGATTCAATTGAATCTCTTCCGTATCGCCTAGAGCGATGGGATTTGAAAGCGTGGCTTGGACGCGACCTAGGGTAATGACGGCAGCCTTTCCGGGCGTTCCTGATAAAAGAACCGAGAAGGTCGCGTTATCCCAGCGCCCGACCATGTCATTGCCGCGAAGTTCGTTATTTAACATCTTTGCGACCTGAACCAACAGGCGTTGTTCGAGCGGTTTGGGTATAACGCCAAGATAATCCGCCAACCCATCCAGATGCACGAGTCCAAGGGTGTGAAAGCCCACGAAAGCGCTGCGCGCCAGAGTTTCATCCAATTTTTGATCGAAGTATTGACGGCTAAGCACGCCTGAATCCTGATCAATGGTGTGGCGTTTCAGGAAAGATTCGATGGGCGATATTAGCTGCTCGCGGATGATTGCCAGAGAGGCGCCAAGCACCAGTCCAAATACAATCGCCAGAGACGCGTCGCGCGCCGGCTGCGGTTGAATTGGGTCTGTGGGCAATTGAGCGATCCAACACTCGGATGTTATATCCTTGGTTCAGTCCGTCAATGTAAGTAATCGCCTGATTTCCGATGC
>JAQTWR010000186.1 GCA_028689195.1 Anaerolineales bacterium
CACGCCCACCTTCGGGCCCACATTCGATGACCTTCAAATGCAGCGCGCGCCCAACATCCGCCTCAAGCGCATGGTCGCGGTCGTAGTTATCGGTCTTGCCCGCCAACTCGACGAGATGCGAGAACGGCACAAAACCATACAAACCGCTTCCCTCCACCAGCAAACCGCCGTGATTGAATCCTGTGACCACAAGGTCAATGATCTGGTCTTGCATGTACAGGTCTTTGAGACGCTTCCAATCTGCCACAGGTTCTTTTACAGCGGATGATAGCGAAGGCGCGGATTGCTTCGCCTCATGCGCCCCGCGATTTTGCGCGGGCTTCGCCCCGTTATTCCCCTCGCTTCGATAGTTCCCCGCCGAGCGAGGAAAAACGCGACTTTCCTCCGCCAGCACCGACGCCCACCAGCCCTCGTCAATGACGGGCATCGGATTTTCCTGCCGTACCTTTTGATTAGCCATAGTCGTTTCCTTCCATACCGTGTAAAAATCGGCGCAAGCGCGCCTATTGTAAATTACTGCGTAAGATTTGCTTCCATTTCAAGAATCGCTTTCGCCACCGCCTCGACAGCCACGCGCTGCTTGCGATACAAATCGGCTTCAGACATGGCAAGGCGCGAAGCCACATCGCGGACTTTGCGTCCTTCGATAAATTTCATTTCGAGAATATTATATAAAATCCACTCGGTGGTAAATTTGCGGTCGCCCTTCGGTTTGACCTGATCTACGGCTTTGCGTAATAAAGCGCGCAAGGCGTTTGCCGAATTGCCGTCATCCTGCGCGGCAATTTCGCGCACCACCTGAAAGTTCATCAACGGATTGTTTATCAATTTAGGTCCGCCCCAATAATGCGTAAGCGCGTCCTTGACCCAATTGACAATATCGGCTTCCTGCAAAGCGGGTTCCGCCAATAAAGTATTGCGGGCGTCGTAACGTCCCGCCGCGCGCATCTGCTGGATAATTTCCACTTGGGGTTGAAGGTCGGCAAGGGAACGGAAAACGCTTTGCTGCATTTGACGATCTTCAAGAGCAAAGGCGGCGCGGTCGGCGAGCAGCCACAGCGCGTCGCGTTGATCGCGTTCCATTTCCGATTCGCCGCGTCGCGCCACGCCAAGCAGACCGAGCAAAGGCGGCGTCTCATCCTGATCCATATCGGGTCGGCGGCGGCGATGCAAAGGCAAGACCCAGAAATCTCCCCACTTATATTCATGGCGCGCGCCCGCGCCGCCTTGAATCATATTCAGCGCTTCGGGCAGGTTTTCCTGATCGAACAAAGCGCGATTGCCAGCCATTACCAGCGGAGATAGAGTCTCGTCGTCCAGCGCGGCGACGAAGGCGGCGGGAGATTGCAAATGGTCACGCACGGCGGATAAAACGGATTCTAAAAATTGCTGCAAGTCGCCTTGCGTCAAGAGACGTTCTTCCACGTTTTGAAGAAACTGCAACTCGCCGCGGTCGCTGCCGAAGAAAAGCCAGCGCTCCCAAAGCGGAGCGGCAAAGGTGGTGGCGTGTTCGATTAACAAAACGGTGGCGACCACCGTAAAAGGGACAAAAGCGTTATACGACGCGCCCAGGGCTTCCCCGCCGCGACGAACGATTGTCATCAAACCAAGCGCGGCAGAGGCTGTCACGGGTCCGCGCACAATCCATTTCATCAGGCGGCTTTTAATCACGCGGTCGGGCCACGAAACGCCGAAGAAGGCGACGGCATACGCCATCACAATCACCAGCGCGCCGACCAGGATATTGATAACGGTTGCGGAAATCCAAAACAACAGCGAATGTTGCGCGGCGAATCCGTAGCCGAATAAAAGGTAAGGATACGAACCCAGCGCGGGAGCGGTTGCGCCAGCCATCAGATATGCCATGCGGCGGCGTCCCGATCTTGTCAGCATAAGACGGTACGCGCGCAAGAAGTTCACGCCCGCCCACACCATCACTGAAGCGTAGAAGAAAGTAAAAACCTCCGTCCAAAATGTGCGGGAAAGATGCGGCGCGGGTTGTCCATTTGGGACAAGGGGACCGAGAAGGAGATCAAACGCAAGCAGGAGGACAAAAAACGACGAGACAACGTACATACCGCGCACGGCGAGCCGCCTGCGTCCGCGCGAGGGTCGTCCCGCCGTAACCAGCAGCGCGTCGGAAAGATGCAAATACGCCGCAGGGAGAAAGATAATTCCAAACCATTGGAGATGCAAAAACAGGTCAATTGTCCCCATGTTAAACGACTTGTCCTGCAAGGCTTCGGCGGTGAAAACGACCACCACGCAAAGCAAGATAATTGCAAACGAACGAGCCACCCTGTCGCGCAGGTTGAACGACAACGCGTACAGGAACAGCGAAAAAGCCATAATGGCAATCCCCGCCGTTAAGATTTGGTTGAGCGTCTTTAGCCCCGCCAGCAAAGGCTCTATCCAACCGTTAATCATACAGACCCTTCCAGTAAAAGTTTTTGTTCTACGCGCGTCGCGCTACATACGCAATCTACTTCAACGCTTTTCCGAAGAATAAAGTCACGTCCTGCGTCAAATAGTAACGGTCATTATACCCGCAGAAGTCGCATCCAAATTTCTGCGCGAGGCGGATCATGGGCATGTTTTTGGACTGCATCTCCAAAACGAGCTGGCGATGTCCCCTGCCGAGCGCCCAACCCTGCGCGGACGCGAGCAACGCGCCGCCCGCTCCCTGCCGCCGATTTGACGCGCCCACCACGAGGTCTGTCACCCACGCGACGGATGACGGCTCGCGTTCCAGCGCGCAGACGTATCCTGCGGGGGCGTCGCTTGCGAACGCCGTTTGCATCATGGATTTTCTCATCCATGTATCGGCAAGCGCGCGCGGGTCGTGCGGAAAAGCGACGGGAATCGAACGCGGCAAACGCACCTCGCGGAACGCGGCGGTGATCTGTCCCGCGTCGCGGCGCAATTCCAACTGCCAAACGGAATCGCTGGCGTTGGAATGATCCAATGCAATTAAGTGGGAAATATCAGACGCAACTGTAGGTCGAATTTGAATTTCAGGCATATTTGCGATATGAGCGCGCGACGCGCCGCATCTCCAAAATTATTGTAAAGGCATAACGCGCACAGAGATTACGCAAGGCGGCAAGGCAACGCCTTGATTGTCCGTAACCACTAGCCGTAGTTGATAGTCGCCCGGGGTTAGGGCGGTTGTGTTCCACTTTCCCAGCGCGCCATTCTTGACGGCTTTACTTCCCGCAGAAAAAATCGCCCAGTTTACGCCGCCCTGCGGCGCGACTTCAAATTTATAAAATCCAAAATTTGGAATATCCACCGTGCCAATCAAGTCAACGGAGCCTTGCACTTCGTCGCCAGACTTGGGAGTGGTAATCATAATTTGATTCGGCGTGCAACCCTCCGCGCCCGGAAGAGCCGCCTGCGGGGGGAAGTTTGCAAGCTGGGTCATCATCTCAGGAGAGAGCGTGCCGGTGGGCGTCGAAATCAGGTTTAAGGTCGGGGTCGAATTCAACTCGCTTGAGGGAAGTCCGGGGATAACGAAAGAGGCGGTAAAAAATTCAGCACAAAACAAAACCACAATCAAGACGGAAAAAGCCGCGGATTGACCCAATCGGCGCGCCGAAAATTCGCGTTCCATCCGATAAACGGCGGTTCGCGTTTCCCGCCATGACCGCCACAGCCAACGAAAAGAAAACAAACCGCCAATCGCCAAAACTATGTAGATCAGCGCCTCGTATGAAGCGACAAATTTATAAAACGCGGTCATTTACAACCAGACAAATTATCGCATCAAGCGCAACATACCGCGCACAAGCGTTTCGATTTTGGGCGTGATAACCTTGCCGGCTTCCATCACTTCCACATGAGACGTGATCGTAGAGCCGTCAAGATTCGCTTTGTTGCTGATGCCCGAAATGCCAAGCACGCGCATATCGCCGTGCCGCGCAACGATCACCTCAGGCACAGTAGACATGCCCACCGCGTCTGTGCCGACCATGTGCAAGAAGCGTAAGTCGGCAGGCGACTCAAAGGAAGGTCCGCTTAAGCCGGTGTAAATGCCTTCCTGCAAATCAATTCCTTTTTCCTTTGCTATTTTTCGCGCAAGGTCGGCGTATTCGCGGTCGTAAGGCTGGCTCATATCGGGAAAGCGCAAGCCGATTTCGTCAATGTTTGGTCCAATCAGCGGATTCAATCCCGCCATGCCGACCATATTGATCTGGTCAAGGATCAGCATAACGTCGCCGGGCGTGAAATTCGGATTGACGCCGCCCGCCGCGTTGGTTACAAAGAGATTGCGAATTCCCATGCGCTGCATCACGCGGATCGGCAGAGTCACCTGATCCATTGTATAACCTTCGTAATAATGGATGCGTCCCTGCATGACAAGCACAGGCGCGCCTTCAAGTTCGCCAATCACAAAACGACCGGCATGTCCCTCCACCGTCGAAACGGGGAAATGCGGCAATTCGCTATACGGAATATAAACGGCGTTCTGAACAGAATCCGCCAAACCATTAAGCCCCGAGCCGAGAATAATCCCGACGATGGGTTGAATCGAAATGCGGCTTTTGATCGCCTGCGCGGCTTCGTCAATTTGAGCGAGCGTAATAAAATTTTGCATCGTGTGATTTACCTATCCAAGTGATATAGCGCCGTCCCCATAAAACCAAATGCGCGTTGCGATTATATCATCACATCTTTGAGCGCCTGCGCGGTTTTATCCACGCCCGCGTCGTCAATCCAATAATGCGTGACGAGTCGGAAGCGGCGCGGACCCGCCCAATCTACCAGCACGCCGCGCTTCTTCATTTCGTCCGCGATTTGGTTGACGCTTAATTTGACCTCGTCTGCCAAATTGAAATAAACCATATTTGTAGATGGGGAATCCGCGTCTAAAACCAAACCGTGAATTTGTTTCAAATTTTCAGATAGTTTCTTTGCGCGGATATGATCCTGCTCCAGCCGCGTCGTCATCTTTTCGAGCGAAATCAATCCCGCCGCGGCGAGCACGCCCGCCTGCCTCATTCCTCCGCCGAGCATTTTGCGTAGATGCCGCGCGCGCTGGATAAATTTCCCTGCCCCGACCAGCATCGAGCCGACGGGCGCGACCAAGCCTTTGCTTAAACAAAACATCGCCGAATCTGCGGGCGCGACCAATTCTTTAGCGGAAATTTTTAACGCGGTCGCCGCGTTGAAAATCCGCGCGCCGTCAACATGAAACGAAAGATTATTCTCGCGGGCAATTTTCCCCACCGCCTGCATATATTCCAACGAAAGCGGAACGCCGCCGCAGGAATTTTGCGTGTTTTCCAAACAGATCAACCGCGTAATTGTGTGATGCACATCTTCAGATTGAATCGCTTCGCGAATATCGCCTAACAGCAACGTGCCGTCGCTTTGGTTTTTGATCGGGCGCGGATGAATACCGTCCAAAGCGGAACTTCCGCCCGCCTCGTTCAAATAGATATGAGATTTATCGCCGACGATGATTTCATCTCCACGCTGACAGTAAACCAGCAGCGCGAGCAAGTTGCCCATCGTGCCAGACGGAACGAAAAGCGCATCGTCTTTACCAAGCGCTTCGGCGGATTTTTCCTGCAATTCATTTACGGTGGGATCGTCCATATAAACGTCGTCGCCGACTTCGGCTGTTGCCATGGCTTCGCGCATTTCGGGGGTGGGTTTGGTGACGGTATCAGAACGAAGGTCTATGTATTCCATTTGAATTCTCCTTATTGTTGCGCGACATTAATGTCGCATTACATTTACACGCACGAGTCAATTATAATTGACGGCATGGCAAACCTATCCCCTTCCGCTCAGAAAATTCAGAACTTGTTAGTTGAACTTGGCTACCCTTACGCAGTAATCGAGCATGTGGAATCGACGCGCACCGCGCAAGAAGCCGCCGACCGCGCGGGCGGCGAATTGGGTCAAATCGTGAAGTCGCTGATCTTCATGGGAAAGTCGGGCAAGCCGATTTTGG
>JAQTWR010000187.1 GCA_028689195.1 Anaerolineales bacterium
CAGCAGGTAGCCGATATGTTTGAAGATGAAGAAGGACAACCCCAGCGGAAGCCCGAAATTCAGAAGGTTCATCTTCGCGCCGAACGCCGAGAAAATGAGATTGAGATTCTCGACGCCGAAGTTCCAGTATTTGAAGAGGATCAGCGCGGCAAGGTTGATCAACACGCCCCAACCGAATTTATTCCATTTGGCGAGGGCGTATGTGGCAAGGGATAATCCGAAGAGGACGGGGACGAACTTGAGGCCGGCGAGGCTGTAAAACAGGTAACTGACGACCAAAAGGAAGAAGGTCTTTTGGCGCGGCGTTTTTGTAAACCAGTAATATGCTGCAAACGTAAGCGGAAGGAACAGCAGCAGAAACTCGTAACTAATCAAATTCATGCGGAACTTACCTCTCCTGCGACCATTGATACGCCGCAATCAATTCGGAAGACAACGCGTCGACGACCAGTTCGGACGCTCTCGGCTTCAAGTGAATACCGTCGTAGAATCCTCTTTCCTTCATGTTGCTGACTGGCGGGTAATATGACAGATTCTTGAAAAACACGTTCGGGTGCGACGCCGCCAATGAAGACATATAGGAACGCAATACTTTTTTACAATGAGATACGCCCTCCGCGTCGCGCTTCATGGCTTCATCGTACAACCAATTATTTACGGGACTGCTGTAAATCACCATGCCGATGTGAGCGTTTTCAGCCGTAGCGACGATTTCTTCCAAAAACGCCGCCGATTGCTTGTTGATACGAGCGCACGACAATTCGATTGTTACATAGTTTGAAACCCGCTTCATCTCTTCATTATATGTTTTCGTATCCGTCGGCGCTCTTACGCCCACGCCATCCTGTTCAAACGACCATGTTCTGGGCGCGCTTGGACCTAAGACGGAATTGGCAAGTATGTATACCGAGTCTGAAAGCGATTGCATTCCCCAAAAATCGCGCATCGTCGAAGTTATCGTCCGCGCCTTCATCGAATAGGACATATAAGGAACGAGGCTGATTGGCAAAAGACCGTCATCTACGGAAATCGTTCGGATTAAATCGCTCGCGCTCAATTCCAATAAAATGACGCTTGGATGAGGCGCGGACGGAGACGCCAGCAGAAGATTGAGAAAAGTTTGCGCGTCTTCCATTTTTCCGCTCTCGACCGATAGATTGAAGGTTTTGTATCCTAATTTTTTTTGTATGTAAGCGGGGGATATGGTAAAGGCGCGCGACGAACCGAAGACCGCCAGATCGGGACTGGAATTCAGTTTTTGGTATAAGTCAAGTTTAATCGAGCGCGCCGACGGCGTGACAAAAGGAAAGCGATGCGCCGAAATGCGGGCATGTGGGTTGACGTAGATTGATAACGCCAGCGTTGCGGATAATAAACATATAACGACGGCGGTCCATGTTTTGCTGCCCGCATCCGCAGATATGGGGTGAGGTGTTCCCGCTCTTTTATGTTCCCATAATGCCAGCGCAAAAACTAAAAGCGACCCCAACAATGCGTATCGTTGAAACGTCGTTGTAAATTCATTGAAACTGAGGGATTGTAATTTGCGCGCGTACTCGACCCAAAAATAAATCGCATAAGCGAATAGCGAGACGTAAGCGGCAAGAAAAAATCCGATTTTACTTTTCATTAAAATACAGCCTTTTGCCTTTTAAGTTCCTTTAGAACTGAACATAGAGGAATTGAATATTTTTTTGCAGAAAGAGCAAACTGAGTATGGCGAGCGCTCCCCATAGCGCCATCTGCCAGACCCGCCGACCGTTTGATTCGTCGGTCAACGCGGCGGCTTCGCTAAACCCTGAAAATGCCAGAGCCAGACCGAAGATCAACGCAGGGGTGGCGGATTCGAGGCTAAGGGCTTTCAACGCGTCGAGACTTCCCAATCCGCCAAAACCAAACAGTTGCAGAAAAAGATGGTTCAAGTAGGCAAAGTTGGGACTCATAAAGAGCGCCCATCCCAGCACAACGCTGAAAAGCAGAATAGGTCTGCCAATGTAAACGGGCAGGGGACGGTTGAGGCGTTTCCACCACGCATGGAAGTTGAGCAAAAGCCCGTGATACGCGCCCCATAGAATGTATCCCCAGCCCGCTCCATGCCACAGACCGATGAGCGACATCGTAATCAGGTTGGCTGCATACTGCGCCTGTTCCCGCTTTGGAGAACCCCAACTCTTCAGGAAACCGCGACTCAGCGGGTTGAATAAGTAATTGCGGAACCATGTAGAAAGCGAAATATGCCAGCGATTCCAAAAACCGGCGGGGTCGGTCGCAAGATAGGGATTGTTAAAATTCGGGGGCAGGCTGACGCCAAAAAGCATACTGACGCCCAGCGCCATATCGGTATATCCTGAAAAATCGAAATACAGCTGCGCGGTGTATGCAATCACCAAATACCACGCGGGGAAAAATCCTGAAAAGCCTTCAATGGAATTGAATTTGCCCGCCAGGAGCAAGCCAATGCTGTTGGCGATGAGCGATTTTTTTGCCATGCCCATGCTGAGAAAAATCAAGCCGGCATAGAGGCGTTCGCCGCTTAGTTTATTGGGCAGGGCGTCGAATTGACCGGCGGTGTCTTTGTACCCGCTGATCGGACCTGCGCTGATCTGCGGGAAGTAGGCGGAGAAGGCGGCGAAAGTCCAGAAGTCGGCGGCGGGCGCGCAACGTTTCTGCTGAACGTCCAGCAGGTAGCCGATATGTTTGAAGATGAAGAAGGACAACCCCAGCGGAAGCCCGAAATTCAGAAGGTTCATCTTCGCGCCGAACGCCGAGAAAATGAGGTTGAGATTCTCGACGCCGAAGTTCCAATACTTGAAGAGGATCAGCGCGGCAAGGTTGATCAACACGCCCCAGCCGAATTTATTCCATTTGGCGAGGGCGTATGTGGCAAGGGATAATCCGAAGAGGACGGGGACGAATTTCAGACCGGCGAGGCTGTAAAACAGGTAACTGACGACCAAAAGGAAGAAGGTCTTTTGGCGCGGCGTTTTTGTAAACCAGTAATATGCTGCGAATGTAAATGGAAGGAACAGCAGCAGAAACTCATGGCTGATTAAATTCATTCAGAAACGCCAATCTCATTTAAGAATTTTTCGCGGTTAGCCGAACGAGCGGTCTTTCCGCTGGAGGTTTTCAATATCCATTTTGCGCCGACAATGTGCGCGTACCGCAGCGCCACCGCCGAATTCTTTGTGATGTGGATTCGTAGCGCGTCCGCGATTTTCTGGCGCTCGGCTGAGTCTTCGGTATCCACTTCGGCGACGATGACCACGTCTTCGGTGCCTGTCTTCTCGTCGTAAATTCCGAAGGCAACGGCGCGTCCGGCGTGAATTCCGTTCACTTCGTACGCCAGCGCTTCGAGGTCTTGCGGGTAGACATTCTTTCCGCCGACGATGATAATGTCCTTTTTGCGCCCAGCCACGAAGACTTCTCCATCGAGGGTGTACCCATAATCGCCCGTCAAGTACCACTCGTCGCGGAAGGCTTTTTCGGTCGCGTCGGGGCGGTTGTAATATCCGCTTAACATACAATCGCTGTGCAGGGAAATCTCGCCGATGACTCTATCGGGCAGGTCGTTTCCTTTTTCGTCGAGAATGCGGATGCGCGTGTTGGAGATGGCTTTGCCCGACGACATCATCTTCAAAACGGGTTTTCCATCTATCGGCGCGCGCGCAATTCTTTCATGGATGTAGGCTTCGCGGTCAATTTCATCGGTGACGGGCAGCGTATCGGCGGGGGTTTGCGCCGCGCAAAAAACGTTTTCAGCCATCGCGTAACTGCATTGCAGCGCGATTTCTTTCAACCCGTAATTTTTGAAACGATTGAAGAATACCTGATGACTATCCCATTTGACGGGTTCGGAGCAATTAGTGATGATGCGCCAACTGGAAAGGTCAACGCCCGCAAGGTCGCGGTCGCGGACTTTTTGCGCGCAGAAGTTGTACGCGAAGTTGGGCAGCCATGTGAGCGTGCCTTTGTATTTCGTGATGGATTGAAAGAGGCGGTATGGCGCGCGCACCCAATCAAAGGGCGAGGAAAGTACCAGCGTGGTATTGGTCAAAATGGGCATGAGAAAAGCCGCGATGAATCCCATATCGTGATACAGCGGCAGCCACGAGACGATGACGTCATCGGGACTGAGGCGCAGCGCTTTGGAGTAGGCGTCCAATTGATTGAGGACGGCTTGATGCGAGAGCGCGACGCCTTTTTGCAAGCCTGTTGTGCCAGACGAATGTTGGAGGATGGCGATGTCTTCGGGTTTGTGATTCAGCCCCGATAGTTGATCGAAGTTCGGCGCGCCCGCGTCTTCCACCTTGCTGGTGACGATGACGCTGCGGACAGAATCTCCCGCCGTGAGCGCGCCGCGAATCTCTTCCTCAAACTCAGGGTAGGTGACGATGGCGACGGGTTTGGTGATAGATATTAAAGAAGTGAGGTCGGCGCGATACCGCTCTGGCGCAAGTTTTTCGGTGAGGAACGGCATGATGGCGGGAATTGCCCCATGCAAAATCGCGCCCCAGAACGCGTAGACGAGCTCTTCGCTGTGCTGAAGAATCAGAATCGCCACTTCGCCCGGTTGAATGCCTTCGGAGGCGTAAGCGCGCGCATAGTTATACGAGCCTTCGACCAGCGCGCGATAGGAGACGGTTTTATCTTCCTCTCCGGCGTGTTGAAGAATAACGGCGGGATGTTCGGGCGCGGATTGATAATGCCCGTGAATGAGATGCGATAACGTGGTCATTGACGCGATTGAATCAGGCTGGCAAGTTGTTCGAGCGTATCAAAGGTTTCTTTGTTGAGTTCGGTGTCGTCAATGCGAACGCCGAAATTATCTTCAATGAAGAGACCCAGGTCTACAAGGCTGAACGAGTCGATCAGCCCGCTGGAGATAATCGCTTCGTCAGGTTGGATGACGCGGCTGGGCTGTTTGAGAATATCTTTTGAGATATAGGAGGCGAGTTTTTCGATGAGTTCGTTCATAGGAGTTTTCCTTTTTCTAGCGGAAATTTTTTTTTCAAACGGCGTGATTGTACCGTGTTTTTTACCGATTATGCGGAAAACAGCCGGCCAGAGGCGCGATATTTTTATAAGATATAATGTCCTAAATTTTTTTCCGCGAAAGGCGCCTCCTTGCAAATCTGGTTTCTTACCCCTGCGGCTATAGGCTATCTGATCCAGTTTATTTTGAGTTTGGCTATTACCGCTTATCTTATCCAACATATTATTTCACGCAAAGACCGCGATTCGCATTTGCTGCTGCTCGTCGGGTTTCTTGTCGCGGTCACCTTATTTGTAGGCTTGTTGTTTTTAGACGCGTCGGCTCTGCCTTCGCCGCGCTTGTATATTGTCTATTTGGAAAACGCCGTCCTGGCGGCGGCTTTAACACTTCTGCTTCAATTTGCCTACCATTTTCCAACGCTGTACCCTTCTCGTAAAAGAGAGGCAAAGGTCGTGTTGTGGCTGAGCGTGTTATACCTTTTTTACGAGACGCAATACGCCCTTTATCGTTATTCCCTGTTGTGGTGGCAGGGAATTGTTGACTATCGTCCGGCGGGGGCGGATTACGCGCTGGCGATGTTTTTCGCGTGGACGCCGCTGGCGTTCTTTTTTCAATCTATCGCCGCCGATGAACGTCCCATACACTGGTTTCGTAAATTTTGGACTCCGAAGAATTTGGGAGCGCGGGGAGCTCGTTCGTTTGCGCTGATTTTTATCCCGCTCTTTACTTTGAGCATCGTAAATGTTTTGCGCGCGTTCAGCGTTATCTCTACGTCTACTTATAGCGCGTCCCTCTCGCTTGGTATTCTTATCACCATGTTTTTATTCGCATCGGCGTATCTTAACTTCCTGCCGGAAAATACCTCCTTTCTCGGAAAAATATCAGGCGCAACATTAACCCTGCTTCTAGCGGCGCTTGGATTGGTTGGTTGGACGGTAACGCCCAGTCATGT
>JAQTWR010000188.1 GCA_028689195.1 Anaerolineales bacterium
GATACGACGCGCGGATGCCCTTCGTGGTCATTGACCGCGCCATCGACAGCAAAGAGATTGACATGGTGTTGCTCGATAACGTCGCCGCCGCGTATGAGTTGACCACGCACCTGCTGGAAAACGGCTACCGCAAACTCGCAGGACTCTTCGGCGACGCCAGCGCCACAGGTCAGGAACGCAGTCGCGGATTTCACAAGGCGCTCAAAGATTATCAACTGTCGCCAGTCGCCGCGCATTTCGTCTCTCCCAAAATCAAACAAGGCTACGACGCCACCATCGCCCTGCTGGAAAGCGACAACCGTCCCGACGCGATTTTCACCAGCAATAGTTTGCTCACCGCTGGCGCGTTCCAAGCGCTGCGCGATAAAAAGATTCGTATCCCTGATGAAGTTGCCATCGTCGGGTTCGACGAAACCACCTGGGGAAAACTCGTTGACCCGCCTATTACCGTCATTGCCCAACCGACCGAGGAAATCGGTCGCACCGCGACGGAGTTGCTGTTTCAAAGAATTCAAGAACCAACGCGCTCGCCAAAGGCGGTGATACTCAATGGAGTACTAACAGCAAAAGAGTCCAGCAGAAAAAAATAGATATAAATTTTTATTCCGTCACGTTAAACGAACTCCGCAAGTAAAACTTGCGGAGTTCGTTTTTATAACTTCAACAACAAACAGGGATTCTATTTCCGTATCGCCGCAAAGCCAACGCCGTTGGGACCCAGGTGCGTCCCTATTACCGCAGTGACGTTTATCATCAAAATATCGCGCGGCATGGATTTATGCGCGCGCTCCATGACGGCGTCCAGCAATTTTTTTGCGCGCGGCGCGGCGTTGGTATGCAAAACGGCAAGCCGCTCCAGTTCCCCCTGTTTGAGCAAAAAGTCAAATACGCGGTCGTCGGCTTGATTTGTAACGCGGACCGCGCCAATCGGTTTGACTTCGCCGTCTATTAATTCGATCATCGGCTTGATGGACAGTATCCCGCCGAGCGCGGCAATCACTTTGGGAACGCGCCCGCTGCGTTTGAGGTACTCCATCGTATCCAGCGCGGCGGTGACTTGCAATCTTTTGCGCGTGGATTCGATTGCGTCCAAAACGTCTTTCAATCCCAAGTCCGCGCATTCAGCGGCGGCGATAACTTGAAAGCCAAGCCCCAGCGAGAGCGATCCGCTATCTATGCAGGCGACTTTATTCGGAAATTCCTGCGCCGCCTGACGCGCCACATTGACGGTAGTCGTCAATTGCGCCGCAGCGTGAATCGAAACGATATGATCGCAGCCTTGCGAAAGGAGGCGTTCGTAAACTTTTGCAAAATCTCCGATGGATGGCGCGGCGGTAGTGGGCGGCGTTTGCATCGAAGGCAGGCGCGTATAGAATTCTTCGCGGGAGATTCCTGTTCCGTCCGTGTATTCCTTCCCTTCGATAACAAGAATAGTTGGGATGACGCTTATCTCGTGTTGTTCTACAAGATAAGCGGGGATGTCTGAAGTTGAGTCTGTAACGACGCCGATTTTCATGATTTACCTTCAATTTTTTTTTGCCATTATAGCATGGCAAAAAAATAGATTTTTTGCATTTTTCTGAGAAAACTCATTCCTCATAAATTCAACCCGCATCCCTATTCTTTGATAAAATCCCCTCTATGACCACATCCGCTTTTTCCGTCCAGCAATTGAGTTTTTTCTACAACGCCACAAAAAAAGCGTTGTCGAATATCAACCTTGAGATTCAGCCCCAGAAAGTAACCGCGCTGATCGGTCCTTCGGGCTGCGGCAAATCCACATTTCTGCGCTGCTTGAATCGCATGAACGATACGATTGCGGGGACGCGCGTGGAGGGGAAGATTCTGCTCAAAGGCGAGGATATTTACGGAGAGGATATGGATGTGGCAAATTTACGCCAGCGCGTGGGCATGGTGTTTCAAAAGCCGAACCCGTTTCCGCAATCCATTTACGACAACGTGGCGTTTGGTCCGCGCGTAATAGGGATGGACGTGAAGATGGATGAGGTCGTGGAGAAAAGTTTGACCGCCGTCGCGCTGTGGGATGAAGTGAAGGACAACTTGAAGTCAGACGCGCTAGGGCTGTCGCTTGCCCAACAACAAAGGTTATGCATTGCGCGCGTCGTGGCGGTTCAGCCCGAAGTCATCCTCATGGACGAGTCCACATCTGCGCTCGATCCCATAGCCACCCTGCGCGTCGAAGAATTGATCGCGGATTTGAAAAAAGATTATACAATCGTCATCGTCACCCATAACATGCAGCAAGCCGCTCGCGTTTCGGATTACACGGGGCTGTTCTGGCTTGGCGAACTGGTCGAGTTCGCGCCGACGACGCAAATGTTTACGCGACCGAAGCAGGAATTAACCGAAGCGTACATTACAGGCAGAATGGGATAAATACGCAAAAAAAAGCGGTTATCGTTTTGATAATCGCTTTTTTCATTAAGAGAGCGTCGCGGCTTACGAATTCTTCTGCCCCTTCCAAAATTCCTCATCGCTGTTTTTTATTTCGACCATTTCGCCCGTTGCAATAAATACGGTGCGCTCGCAAATATTCGTCACGCGGTCGGCGACGCGCTCAAGGTTGTGCGCCACCCATAACAACCAGTTCGCGCGCTCGATGGTCTTGGGGTCTTGAATCACAAACAGCATCAACTCGCGGTAAATTTGATTGTAGAGCGCGTCCACTTCGTCGTCTTCGACGGGGATTGACTTTGCCGCTTCCACATCTTCATTGACGAAGGCGGTCAGGGCGCGGTGGAGCATATCTGCGCCAATCTGCGCCATGCGCGGAATATCAATCAGCGGCTTGAGCAGGGTCTCTTCGCCCATGCGGATGTTGATATTTGCGATGCCTTTTGCGTAATCGCCCATGCGCTCGAGTTCGGAAATAATTTCCATCGTCGAAGCCAGCAGGCGCAGGTCGTGCGCCATCGGCTGCTGCGTGGCGATCAAAATCATCAACTGGTTTTCGATTTCGAAGCGTTTCTTATTGACTTCTCTGTCGTCGGCAATCAATTTTTCAGAAGCCTTAATATCGCGCTTTTTCAGCGCTTCCACCGAGCCGATGATGGCATGTTCCACCATGCTGCCCAGTAGAAGCACGTCGTCTTTTACCTGTTGAATTTCATGCTCAAACGTTTTTCGTATCATAAAACCTCTTTTATGCGCCGCGAGATTTATCTCGCTCACGATAATTATGCGAGACGTTTCGCGCGCCGCGCCATAGATTTAATTATTTTACTACCAACGAAACTATTCTGGCGCAATGCCAACTATCCAAACCTGCCCGTCACATAGTCCTCCGTCCGCCTATCCTTCGGGCGAGTGAAGATTTTCTTCGTGTCATCAAACTCGATCACGCCGCCGGAGCGTTTATCGTCAATCATCATCATGACAGTATAGTCCGAAACACGCGCTGCCTGCTGCATGTTGTGGGTGACGATGATAATTGTGTAATTCTTTTTCAGCTCCTGCATAAGTTCTTCAATACGCAGCGTGGAGATGGGATCGAGGGCGGAAGCGGGTTCATCCATCAGGATAATATCTGGCTGGATAGCAATTGTCCGCGCAATGCACAAGCGCTGCTGCTGCCCGCCGGAGAGTTCGTAAGCGCTCTTCTTGAGTTTATCTTTCACCTCATCCCAAAGCGCCGCGCCGCGCAGAGATTGCTCGACGAGTTCATCCATATTCCCTTTGAAGCCGTTGATCTTCGCACCCCATGAAACATTTTCATAGATGGATTTTGGGAATGGATTTGGCTTTTGAAAGACCATGCCAATTTTACGGCGCACCTGCACGGGGTCAACATTTTTGTCGTACAGATTTCGTCCGTGCAAAAGAATTTCACCCGTGACGTAACTGCTCGGCACAAAATCATTCATGCGGTTGAATGATCTCAATAACGTGGATTTGCCACAGCCGGAAGGCCCGATGATAGCAGTAATCTTCCGCTTTTCAATTTTGATGTTCACTTCACTGACGGCGGCATAAGCGCCGTAAAAGATGAAAAGATTTTTCGTTTCGATAGCGTATTCTGATTGATTATTTGGCATGTTTACTTCCATTGTGTTGACGACAGACAATTGACAATATCGTCTACGGTCTATCGTCCATTGTCGAATTAATATTTTCTCTGAAGGCGGTTACGCAGCAATACGGCAGTTGCATTCAATGTCAGCAGCAAAATTAACAGAGCAAGGATCGCGCCCGCGGCGATGGCGTGAAACTCGGGCTGCGCGCGCGTTGTCCACTGATAGATTTGAATCGGCAGCGCGGTGAATTTTGAAAAAGGGCTGGATGGGTCAACGCTGATAAATGTGGATGCGCCGACGATAATCAACGGCGCGGTTTCACCCAGCGCGCGCGAAAGCGCGAGAATGCTGCCCGTCAGAATCCCCGCGATGGAATTCGGCAGAACAAAATGCCAGATCGTCTGCCATTTTGTCGCGCCGACTCCATACGCGGCTTGACGCAGCGAATCAGGCACGGCTTTGATCGCCTCTTGCGCGTTGATAATAATCAGCGGCAGCGTCAATACGCCCATCGTCAACCCCGCGGAGAGGATCGTGCGTCCGTTTGAATCGGTTACGCCGAATAACACGCCGCTGGTGAACGTCTCCAGCGCGCGGACAAAAATCGCCAATCCCAACATACCGTAAACAATACTCGGCACGCCCGCAAGGTTATTGATGTTGGTTTGAATAATTTTCGTCAGCCAGTTTTTCGGCGCGTACTCCTGTAAATAAATTGCCGCGCCAGCGCCAATTGGCAGCGCAAAAAGCAGCGCGATGCCCACCAGCCATAACGAACCCAATATAGCCGTGCGGACTCCTGCAAACCCCGCTTTGGATGACATGGGCGAAGATAAAAATTGCGGCGTGAGCCACGAGCGAAATTCCAATTTTGCTTTGGGATATTTCTGCGCGGCTTCGGCTTTGATCTCCGCGCTGTGAAAAATCGAATCGGTCAACGACCAGATTTGTTTAATATCGAGTTGCACAAGCCGCTCAAGAAAGAGGGAATATAAATCTGCGCGCGAACGGTTGAGCATAGGTTGTTCGTTATCCAATTTTTTATACGCGCCCGCTGAAAGATTTGATTTAAGAACGACGAGCAATTCTTCTTTTGATAAATTCTCAACGGGCGTGGAGGTGAAAGTCGCGGGGTCTTTTTTATATTCAAATGCGACATAACCAAACGCGCCGTCCATGACGTTGTAGATCAAAGCAGTCAAACTGATTAGCGAGACCAACAGCGCGAAAATAAAAATTCCCTGCCAGATATTGGCGACGCGATAACGGGTCTTCAACGCCGCGCGGAAGGATTCATTTTGGGGATAGTGATTGTTCATTCGTAACGCTCCCTGAAGCGATTCACGACCCATTGGCTGACGAGATTCAAGATCAGCGTTACCAAAAATAACATAAGCGCAATTGCAAAAAGTGAGTTGTAATCAATCGAGTTGTAGGATAGATCACCGCCGCTGATGCGCGCAATGTGACCGGTCATGGTTTCGGCGGCTTCAAATGGATTGAATGTAAAGTTGGGACCCGATCCCGCAGCGATGGCAACGATCATCGTCTCGCCAACTGCGCGGGAAATACCGATGATGAACGCCGCGCCGATTCCTGATAATGCGGCGGGTAAAACGATTTGCGCGCTGGTCTCGAATTTGGTTGCGCCCATCGCGTATGCGGCTTCGCGCAAAGCGCGCGGCGCGGCGCTGAGCGCGTCTTCGCTCATAGAGGAGATCAGCGGCAGAATCATAATTCCCATGACGATTCCAGCCGAAGCCATGTTGTAGACCTGTACGGTTTGGTCGCCAAATATTT
Source organism: Anaerolineales bacterium (assembly GCA_028689195.1). Taxonomy (GTDB): domain Bacteria; phylum Chloroflexota; class Anaerolineae; order Anaerolineales; family Villigracilaceae; genus Villigracilis. The sequence continues at coordinate 5,835 of JAQTWR010000188.1, forward strand.
TTTGCAAAAGCGGGGTCACGAACAGCAGCGCAAAATAACCGTAGACCACGGTTGGAATTCCCGCGAGAATTTCGAGGACAGGTTTCAATATTGCGCGGGAGCGCGGAG
>JAQTWR010000189.1 GCA_028689195.1 Anaerolineales bacterium
GCCGTCTTGCTTGCCGGTTTAGCCAGAGAAATCAACGCCGCGCTCGACAATAAGATGTATGTCGTTATTTCGTATCATGTGATTGGCTGGCCCAATGGCTGGTATCAAGCGGCGTGTTGCGGCAACGCTGCGGATACGTATGATTCCACTTTTAGCGTCGCAACGTCTTTTTGGACTCAAATGGCGCAAACATACGGCTCGGATACGCGCGTCATTTTCGACTTGTGGAACGAGCCTGTCCACGATGCGACGGATTGGAATGACGTAACCTATTGGGCGGATCTTAAGCCATTTTACGAAAGCCTGATTCAAACGGTGCGAGGCGCCGGCGCGCAAAATATTGTCCTTGCCGCTGGCAGCGGATGGGCAAGTTGGCTTGGCGGCATCAAAGATAATCCGCTGACTGATTCCAATGTAGTTTATGCTTATCATAAGTATTCTGTGAACGGCTTGAACACCCCGTCTCAATGGAACAAAGATACTGGCGGATTGATCGGCGTAAAGCCCGTCATTGTCAGCGAATGGGGATATGAAGACAGCGACGTCGCAAACCCGACTTGGGCTGGCTCTCAGGCTTCTTACGGCGATCCGTTCACGCAATGGATGGATAATAACCGCCTCGGCAATCTGGCGTGGATGTATCATCACGATTGGACGCCCGCGCTGCTCAAAGCCGATGGAACGTTTACGCTGTATGGAACTTTCGTGAAACGCTACCTTACTTCGGCTGCTGTTGCGGTTAGATCCGTCGGCGCGAACGACGGTTGGATACTTGAATCCGGCGAGAACAGCAACGCTGGCGGAGTGTTGAATGCGATTTCCCCCGCCTTCTATATTGGCGATGTCGCCGCGAAAAGACAATTTCGCGGGATTTTACACTTCAACACTTCCGCTTTGCCCGATAATGCCGTCATTACCAAAGCCGTACTCAGAATGATGAAATCGGGCGCGCGCGGAAATACTTCCACGCTTGGCGCTTTGCTTGTAGATATGACCAAACCTTCCTTCGGCGCTGCCGCATTGGCGCTCCCTGATTTTCAGACGGCGGCAGGCAGACCGAATATTTTTAATCCATTTGTAATTTCCGGCAGTTGGTACAACGCCGCTTTGAAAAGCGCGGGGTTTGCGTATGTCAATCGGCTGGGAACAACCCAATTCCGCCTGCGATTTGCAAGGGATGACGATAATGACAACATCGCCGATTACTTGATGTTTTACAGCGGCGACGTTGTCAACGCGGCAAATCGTCCGCAGTTGGTTATTCAATATTATGTTCCATGAAAACAGTAGGGCGGAGCATCGCTCCGCCGCTCTACTGTAAAATAACGTCAATAATGGATAACGGGATTATGTCATGCTGAGGGGTGTTTTTTGCCCCGAAGCATCTCGGAACGGCTCATTTGAGACCCTTCGGTCACTGAAAAACGCTCCCTCAGGGTGACATGCTGATGTTTTTGGCTTATCCATTATTCACGTTAAAATATCAATCGCCTTCAAAAAATTGACCGTCATCCTCGCAGTTGCGCCCCAGAGCAATTCGCCGTCGTAGGGATGATAGGCGATCAGCGCTCTATCCGAATCGCGGCGGAAAAATTCCCAATAATGATTTTTATCCGCCAGCCATAATAACGGGATGGTAAAAACCCGCGCGACTTCAAATCCCGCTACTTTGAACGCGTATGGCGAAGGGATGACTCCCACCACAGGAGTCACGCGAAAGTGACTGATCGTAACCATTGAACTCAAACGCCCTAAAATTTTCACGTCTGCGGGATGTACGCCGATTTCCTCGTCCGCTTCGCGCAGGGCGGTTTGCTCGGGCGTGGTCTCGCCGTCGTCGCACGCGCCGCCGGGGAAGGAAACCTGCCCCTTATGCGATTCGACTCTATCGGTGCGCCGCGTGAAAAGCAAATGCCATTCGCTTTGATATAAAGTCAGCGGGACAAGCACCGCCGCGCATTTCAAAACCGTATCGGGCGTGACGGGAATCTCGGCATAGCCGTCAGAATCGGGCGCGTTCTTTTCCGCGTCTGATAATTTTTGGGCGATGTGAGATTCGGTGATTGGGTTCATGGTTGTTTTTTACGTCATTGCGAGGAGGGCGACCTCCTCGCAATGACGTACTATCCTTCATTAACGTCGTTCGTCAATTCCATGCCGCGCGGATCGGACGTGGGTTCGATGCGGCGCGCGAAGACCAAAAATCCCGTATGCGCCACCATGCGGTCTACCGGACGAATTCGCGCGGGATCGGTCTTGTAGTAGCGCAATAATAATTCGCAAACTTCGACGAAGGCAAAATCATTTCGTTTCAGCGCGTTCAGCAAATTTTCAACTTGATTGATGGTGGGAATCAGCGAACAGAAAAATCCGCCGGGTTTGAGCGCGGCGCGGACTTGCGGAATATATTCGTGCGCGTTTTGAACGTCGAGGAAGAAAGCGTCCGCGTCGGTTTCATCGAAGCCGTCGCGAATATCGCGGAGTTTGAAATCCACTTGAGACGCAAGACCAATTCGCTCCACGTTTTTTCGCGCGAGGTTTTGATGATCCGCTTTTTGTTCGTAGGAAATTACTTTTCCATTTTCGCCAACTGCGGCGGCGAGCGCGATCGTCATCGAGCCCGAACCCGTGCCAGCCTCCATCACGCGCTGACCGGGCGCAACGCCCATGGTGACGAGGATGTAGCCAATATCTTTTGGGTACAAAATTTGCGTGGTGCGCGGCAGGTCGTTGAGAATATCGGCGAGCGAGGGCTGCAACAAAAAGAACGGCGCGCCCATGTGACTGAAAACCTGCGAACCCCAAGCCGCGCCAATTAACTCGTCATGTTTAAGCACGCCGCGATTCGTTTGAAGATCGCCGCCCGCTTTCAGTCGAAAAATAAAATGCTTGTGACGCAAGCCGACGAGTTGGGCAATATCGCCTTCGCGCGCGCTGGATGAATAAACCATTTCTATGTCCTCAATTTTTTTGTTATTTCACTTCAATGTCTACGCTGATAATCTTATCGCCTTCGGGAAAGATGCCGCCTTGCGAAGCGTCGCGCGGAGTCAAATTTTCAGCCACATCTAAACCGCTAATGACTTGTCCGAAAATGGTATAGCCGCCGTCGAGGTTGGGCGCGGGCGCAAAGGTGATAAAGAATTGGCTGCCGTTTGTATCCGCGCCTGAATTTGCCATGCCCACCATGCCGGGCTTATCGAATTTCAAATCGCTGATTTCGTTCTTGAAAAAATATCCCGGGTTGCCCCTGCCCGTTCCGCTTGGGTCGCCTGCTTGCGCCACAAAGCCGGGAATTACGCGATGAAAACTCACGCCGTCGAACCATTTTTGGCGCGCAAGAAACACAAACGAATTCACCGCCAGCGGCGCTTTATCGGGGAACAATTGAATTGCAATATCGCCTTTATCCGTGTGAATGGTCGCGATGTATTGCTTCATGCGATCCACGTCGAACGGCGGGCACTGCGCAAATTGTTTCTGACCCAGCGCGATTAAATCTACTGTGGCGCTCAGGTTCTCGTAGGTCAATACATAGGATTGTTGAAGATTCCCGTTGACGAGAACCATCGGCAGCGCGGGGATGTTTAACTTCTTCGCGGATTCGAGCATGGACGCCATGCGGGTCGTTGTTTTCGAGTTATTGATCGCCGCCTCGAGTTGATTCGGGTCAATGCCCGTTTGCGCCGATTCTTTGACGACCCACGCGTTGAAATCTTCGGGGCGGAGTTTATCCCATTGCGGGTAAGTCACGAATAAAAAGTCGTACATCGTCCAGAATTTTCCCTGCTCGTCGGCGGCGAGCGCGGCGATGACGGCTTTATCTGATTTATCCAGCGCGCCAACGACGGGGTAGGGGCGGAATACAAATCTCACGTTGCTGCGATTCTTCATCAACTTTGCGATCACCGCCGACATGCCGCGACAACTATTTGTTTGGAAGTCGCAATATTCCACAATGGTCACGGGAGCGTCCGCCGCGCCAAAAGTAAAATCCGCCGCGCTGACAGGCGGAAAGTACGAGTCGGCGCTCGGCGCTGAAGTGGGCTGCGCGGAAATGATCGTGCAACTATCCGCGTATGCCTGCGGGTCGAACGTCGGTGTTGGCGCGTTGGGCAAAGTCGGCGCGGCGTTTGTCTGCGCCGCGCAGGCGCTGAGGATGAGTAAAAATAAAATAGCAAAAAACTTTTTCATAAATTCCTTGTGAATGTTCCCTCACCCTAGCCCTCTCCCAAAGGGAGAGGGGATTAAACTCCCTTCCCCCAAAGGGGGAAGGATTGGGGATGAGGGGCTCGTTACTTTACGGCTTTTTGTAATTGCTCGAAACTGGTCATCCACGAAATGGTGTTGACAAAATCGGCAAGGGATTTGCTTTGCGCGCGCAAGGCTCGCACCGCAGGACCGACGGGGTCTTCTCCCGCCGCGCCGACGGGCGTATCGGCGTACGCGCCATGAAACGCGAAGTAGGCTTGATTGAGTTTTCGCAGCAAATATCCGTTTTGCAGAAAGACGAGGCGGCGCGATTCCATGTAGGCTTCGGCTTCTTCGATTTTCCCTTCGGCGAGCAGCGCATCGGCGCGGACGCGGGTTTCGTGCATCGCTTGGCGGAAGTCGAAGGGCGCGGTATCGGGGGGCGGGGCATTAACGGGAAGCGCTATCAAACTGATGGGAGAAAAAGTCGCGGGTTTTAATTCGGGGTAGAACCTTTCGACGACGAGCGCGCCGATTTCATCTCCCGCAATTGACGCGGTGGTTTCGTTCATCGTCCGAAGTTGGGGAGTCTCTCCGTATAAAAGCCCAAGCGGGCGCATGGTGAGGTAATTGTGAAGCCACTCGTGCGCGACGGTGTTCAGCGTCCAGTTCAAATTTGTGGTGCGCTCGACCATGGTCGGATAAACGCCCACGCCGCCGATTTGCGTAACCAGCGACGAAACGTCGAGATTTTTATCAATGCGCGATTCGAGCGCGACTTGTCTATCAATGGCGAGGTTGGTTTGGAGCGAGATGTTGCCCGTCTCTTCGATATGATCGCGCGGCGAAATGATGAGCGCCATCGGCAGCGGCGTGGCGTGATACCAAACGTTCGGCACTGGCTGACCTGCGGCGGCGAGTCCAAGTTCCGCGAGAACGGCGGAGATTTCATCCTGCAAAATGGATTCGGCGAACGGCGCGATTTGGTCCTGGCGCGCTTGAAGTTTTTCCAGTTCGGCGCGAATTTCTTTGGACGCGGATTCTTTATCCGCGATGTTTGGGTCTGCGTAAATCTGTTCAAGATAATATTCTTTTTCGAGGATGGATTGCGTGCCGCGCAAATATTCCACGACGATTTTTCTTTGCGTTTCATGGTCGAAGATATACGGCGCGCCGACCGAAGCGGATTGCATTTTCAGCGCCGCCGCATTCGACATCCATGTGATGAAGTTGAATTCGATGTTGCGCGTATACGCGCGCGCTTTTTCGTTTTTATCGTTGAGAGCGGGGGCGCTGTAAGTTGCGACAAAGGCGAGGATGACGAGGGTGATCGCAATTTCAATGCCGCGTAAGATGCGTTGAGTCATGCGCGGGATTATACCTTGCGCGAACTATCGTCCGCTTAAAAGCGCAGGGCGAGACCTAAACGCCTCGCCCTGCAAACATCCTGCCCTCGACAGGTTATTTTTTATTTCGCAGATATTCGTCAATGGCGATTGCGGCTTTTCTGCCGCCGACCATCGCGGTAACCACCAGATCGGGTCCTGTGGCGCAGTCGCCGCCGGTGAAGACGCCCTCGCGCGAGGTGGTGCCTTTGAATTTATCCTGCATAAGGATTTTTCCCCACTCGTCTACTTTAAGATCGGGCGTGGTCTTGCCGATGATGGGGTCGTGCCAGTAGCCAAGCGCAAGCACGGCTGTATCTGCTGCGATACTAAAATTGGAATTTTCAACAG
>JAQTWR010000190.1:0-5419 GCA_028689195.1 Anaerolineales bacterium
GGCGATACCGGCGCGATGACCGGTCACGCGCCCGAGGCGACGGTCAAAGCCATCACTGAGCAAATTCAAAAAGGCATCACGCTCATGCTTCCGTATGAAGATGTGATTTGGGTCGGCGAGGAATTGCAGCGCCGCTTCAAACTTCCATATTGGCAGTTTGCGCTGACCGCCACCGACGCGAATCGATTCGCGCTGCGCATGGCGCGCCTGATTACGGGACGCAAAAAAATTCTCGTCTTCAATTATTGTTATCACGGCTCGGTGGATGAAACCTTCATCACGCTTGACGAAGAAGGCACGCCGATGTCGCGTACCAATAATATGGGTCCGCAAATTGATCCGCGCGAAACGTCAAAGGTGATCGAGTTCAACGATATTGCCGCGCTCGAAACTGCGCTTTCATCTTGTGAAGTTGCCGCTGTCCTCGCCGAGCCGGTGATGACCAACATCGGCATCATTCATCCCGCCGACGGTTTTCACGACGCGCTGCGCGAGTTGACTCGCAAGTACGGAACCTATCTCATCATTGACGAAACGCACACCATCTGCACCAGTCCCGGCGGATACAGCGCCGCGCACGGTCTTCAACCTGATTTTCTCACGCTCGGTAAACCGCTCGCGGGTGGCGTTCCCGCCGCGATTTATGGCTTTACCGAAGAAGTATCCAAAGCGTTTGACGCGAAACTTTCCGTCGAAGATTCTGATGTGGGCGGTATTGGCGGAACGCTCGCGGGCAACGCGCTATCCATCGCCGCGATGAAAGCCACGCTTCAAAATGTTTTGACCGATGAATTCTACGCAACCGCCACAGCCTTGCAGGAGAAATTGACCGAAGGCGTTCAAAGCGTTATCCAAGAATTTAACTTGCCGTGGATTGTTAAACAATTGGGCAATCGTTCTGAATATTGGTTCCGTCCCAATCCGCCGAAAAATGGCGGCTAGGCGCACGCCGCAATTGACGCTGAACTGGATCATTACATGCACTTGTACGCGCTCAATCGCGGTATCTTGATGACTCCCTTTCACAACATGGCGTTGATCTCGCCTGAAACCACGCAAGCCGATGTGGATTTTCATACGAAGGTGTTTAGGGAAGCGGTGAAATCGTTATTCGGGAATTGATAATTGGGAATCGGAGTATGCACAAATCTCGATTCCCGAATCCCGTTCTGTGGAGAATGAAATGACTGATCTCAAATCTCAAGTTTGGCGAATTAATGTGAGGACGCAAACCCTCACGCGCGAACCGATTCCCGCAACGTGGCAAAGACTCGGCGGGCGCGGACTCATCGCGCGGATTTTGGTGGACGAAGTAGACGCGAAGTGCGATCCGCTTGGCGCGGGGAATAAACTCATTTTCGCGCCGGGTCTTTTAGTGGGGCATATCCTCTCATCCACCGATAGAATTTCCATCGGCGGAAAATCTCCGCTAACCGGCGGCGTGAAGGAAGCCAACGCGGGCGGGCGCACGGGCTATCACATGGCGTTTATGGGCATTCATGCGCTGGTTATCGAAGACCTGCCCAAAGAAGACGGCTATTGGGTTTTGCATCTTTCGCTCAACGGCGCCAAATGGGAACGCGCGGACAATCTCGTTGGTCTTGGCGTTTATGAAACCGCAAAGAAATTAATTGAAACATACGGCGATAAAGTCGCTATCTCTTTAATTGGTCCCGGCGGCGAGATGAAGATGAAATCCGCGGGGATTCAAAATATTGACAAAGATAAAATTCCATCGCGCATTGCCGCGCGCGGCGGACTCGGCGCCGTGATGGCTTCCAAAGGATTGAAAGCCATTGTCTTCGATCACGCGGGCGGAGCAAAACCTTTCATCGCAGATGTCGAGGCGTTCAAAGCCGCGCAAAAGGATTACACCAAAGTCGTGATGGATCACCCGCAATCGGTGACGTATCGCGATTATGGCACTGCCGCGATGGCGCAGATGACGCAGCGCTTTGCGGCGCTCCCCGCGCATAATTTCTCGCGCGGAACTTTCGACAACGTGGAAAAAATCAGCGGCGAGACCCTGCGCGAATTTACGTTGACGCGCGGCAAGCCGTCCGATCCGTCACATGCTTGCATGGCGGGATGCACCATCAAATGCTCGAATGTCTTCGGCGGCGAAGACGGGAAGATCATCGTCTCTCCGCTTGAATACGAGACGATTGGATTGATGGGAACAAACCTCGATATTGATTCTCTCAACGCGATTGGTCGCATGAATTGGGAAGTGAACGACTTGGGATTGGATTCAATCGAAGTCGGCGGCGCGTTGGGCGTCGCGGCGGAAGCGGGCTTAATGAAGTGGGGCAGCGAAGAAGACGCAATGAAGTTGATTGCAGAGATTCGCAACGGCACGGAACTGGGTCGCATTCTCGGCGATGGCGCGGTGACGGTTGGCAAAAAATATAATATCGAGCGCGTGCCTGCCGTGAAGGGACAGGCGATGTCTGCGTATGAGCCGCGTTCCATTAAGGGAACGGGCGTCACCTACGCAACGACGCCGCAAGGCGCTGATCACACTTGCGGGTTGACGATCCGCGCGCAGGTTAATCATCTTGACCCAACACAGCAGAAAGAAATTTCGCTCAATGGGCAGTTGAACATGGCGGGGTACGACACCATCGGCGCGTGTATCTTCGCGGGCTTTGGTTATGCCGCCACGCCCGACGGCGTTGTCAAACGTCTGCTCAAAGCGCGTTACGGCTGGGATGACGTCCCCGATAATATTTTGCAGGCGTTGGGAAAAGAAACCATCAAGTTGGAACGCGAGTTCAACAAGCGCGCGGGATTTACCGCGAAGGATGACCGCCTGCCCGAATGGATGACGCGCGAGCCGATTCCTGAAAATGGTTCTGTGTTCGATGTGAGCGAAGAAACGCTCGATACCATTTTTGACGGGATCGAATAATAAAAAACCTCCGAGATTTCAAAAATCTCGGAGGTTTGCTTAAGAGCCACCGATCGGCTACGACCCGATGACCTGACGATTACGAATCGTCTGCTCTACCAGCTGAGCTACGGTGGCATATTTACAGCGGCGGGATTATACAAGAAACCAACTAATCCCGCAAGTTTTTAACGTTACACGTCGTCTATTTTGATAATAGCGCGTTGCGCCTGCAACCCTGAATTTATCTTGCAAATTAAGGCGCGGCGCGCGCTTGGGCGCTTTTATGCTGCGAATTGCGATGCTCTCCTATCATACCTGTCCGCTTGCCACGCTCGGCGGAAAAGATACCGGCGGAATGAACGTCTACGTCCGCGATTTGACGTGCGAGTTGGGACGCATGGGAATCCATGTGGACGTCTTTACGCGCTCGCAGGACGAACACGTTCCGCATGTTCTGCACGATCTTGGGTATGGGAATCGCGTGGTGCATATTACCGCAGGTCCAGAAGAACCTAAAAGCAAAAGCGCCATCGCAGATTACATCCCCGAATTTGTCGAAGGCATAAAAAAATTCGCCGCCGAAAAAAATATCCATTACGACGCGATTCACAGTCATTATTGGATGTCGGGCATTGCGGCGGAGCAATTGAGCGACGCGTGGGGCGGGACTCCCATTGTTCACATGTTCCACACCCTGGGCGAGATGAAGAACCGCGTCGCGCGCTCGGAGGATGAACGCGCTGACGCGAATCGGCTCGACGGAGAGCGTCGCGTTCTGCGCCGCGCCGATCGGATCATTGTGGCTACGCTGGCTGAATTCACCCAATTAAGATTCCTGTATCAGGCTGATCCGCGCAAAATGGCGATCATTCCGCCGGGCGTGGATACGAGTCATTTTTATCCCATCCCATTCGATGAGGCGAAACAATTTATCGGTTTGAAACCCGAAGACCGCATGGCTCTTTTCGTCGGGCGTATCGAGCCGCTCAAAGGATTAGATACGTTGATTCACGCGATGTCGTGCCTCGATTTGCACGGGTTGCCTCTCCCGGTACATCTTGCGATTATCGGCGGCGAACCGAACGCGCTCCCTGAAAATATGTCGGAAGAAATGGCGCGCCTGCAAAAACTCTGCGACGATTTGTGTATGGGCGGTATGGTGGTCTTTCTCGGCAAACGCGGACAGGATACCCTCCCTTATTATTATTCCGCCGCTGAAGTGGTGGTAATGCCCTCGTTATACGAATCTTTTGGCATGGTTGCGTTGGAGGCGATGGCGTGCGGCACGCCGGTCATCGCTTCGGAAGTGGGTGGGCTTGGCTATCTCGTGCAAGACGGGGTGACGGGATATACAATTCCAGACAGCGACCCCGAAGCGTTATGCGAGAAATTATCGTGGTTGTTGAACGACGCGCCGCTGCACGACCAAATGGGAGTCGCCGCCGCCGAGTATGCAAAATCCTATGCGTGGGAGGTAATTGCCGCGCAAATCGCAAATGTATATGGGGAATTAAAAAAATAACTCCAAAGTCAGAAGGCTTTGGAGTTCGTTCGTTACTCTTTGAATTTTATGTAAAATCCGCCGCTGTCAGATATATTCACTTCAAAGCGATTCTTCAGGCTGCTAATCATCTTTGAAAGTTGTTTGTATCCGTATGTGCGCGGGTCGAAGCCGGGGTCTAGTTGATAAAGCGCGTTTCCCACTGTGGAAAGCGCCGCCCAGCCGTTATCTTGAACCGCCATTTCAAACGCCTGTTCCAGCAAAGGCATGGGGTCGAGGTCTTCTTTATCTTCCGTCTTTTTTGTTTTCGCGGATGTGTTCACGCGCTTTGGCGTTGCGGGTATTTTTGCCGTGATTAAATTCTCGGTATATACAAACAAGTCGCAGGCGTTGACGAAGGGCTTGGGCGTGTTCTTCCTGCCGATACCCATTACGAAAACTCCGCTCTCGCGGATGCGCGTAGCGAGCCGCGTATAATCGCTGTCGCTCGAAACCAAGCAAAATCCGTCCACGACGCCCGAATGTAAAATATCCATCGCGTCAATAATCATCGCGCTGTCTGTGGCGTTTTTACCCACCGTGTAGCGGAACTGTTGAATCGGTTGGAAGGCGTGGAAATTAAGGACGTCCTTCCATGAGTTCATGCTCGGGGTTGTCCAATCGCCATAAATGCGGCGGACGGTGGTTTGCCCGTGCCTGCCGGTTTCCACAAGCATCTGCGAGAGCAGGGTCGCCTGCGCGTTATCGCCGTCAATGAGCATTGCGATTTTGCTGCGTGAAAGGGAGTTGATATTTTCGTCTGCCATGCGGTCATTATACACGCTTTGCGGCGCGGATTTTTCCTGCGCCATACTTGTCGCATATTAGCATTTTTTGCGCTGACCGCGAAATATTCCGCGCAAGCCGCCGACTTTGCAGTTACCATAGAGTTTTCGTGAGGCTTGTTCGCGCCTGAATGCTTTGATATACTCTCCGCCAACAGTTGGCTAAATCCCGTTTTTTGCGCTTGCAAAGAGGTGTTGTGG
>JAQTWR010000190.1:5429-5917 GCA_028689195.1 Anaerolineales bacterium
TTAAGCGCGGCGAAGGCGTGATTGTCTTCGCATTGTGGTTGCTGCTCGCCATCAACATGATGGTGATGGAACTGTCGGATGTGGTGGCTACGGCGGGATTTGTCAGCGCTTTGGGCGTTGAACAATTGCCCTGGTTATGGCTGGTAACAACCTTGTTGACTTTAATCGCGGCGGGCGGGTATTCCGTCCTTGTAGACCGTTTCCCCCGCTTGAAATTAGTGAGTTGGCTGCTGTTTTTTCTGGCTGTCTTTTATGTCGGCTTGCGTTTCTTGTTTCAAATAGGCGCGCCAAGCTGGCTTAGTTACCCGGGTTTGTCTATTATCTCCGACCAGCAATACTATATTATGCCGCTTGCTTTTTGGGCTTTGGCAAACGATACCTTTGCGATGGCGGATGGCAAACGCATTTTTCCGTTGATCGCTTCCGGCGCGGTGATTGGCGGGATTGCGGGGAATTCATTGGCGGGCGTGTCGGCGCGTATTCTCGAG
>JAQTWR010000191.1 GCA_028689195.1 Anaerolineales bacterium
TATGTGTTGTAGTACAAATTATCCGCGCCCTTCAACGCGGGCGAAATTTGAATTTTGTCCTTCATACTTTCAAAATCCATTTGGGTATTGAAAGTAATCGTAATGCCCGAGTTATACAAAGGCTCTTGCGAAAACGGCGCGGGGTACATATTTATTGCGGCGGGCAAGGGCAGGGTTACGAACCTCACATCGAGACCGCTGGCAAGGTTTCCGCCGTCCGCCGATTGCGTATCCACAGCCATCAACAATTCATAATAACCGGCAAGGGCAAATTTGCCGTCGGGGGCGATCGTCAACTCGGTAAATTTATCGTCCCACGAAAACTTCACAGGGAATTCTTCCCGCGTTTCGCGGTTGATAATGCTGGTGGAACCTTCCACGCTTTTCGGATTCATCTCTTGTAAAAAAGTGACGATGAAAGCCTGATCGAGCGGAACGTCTTTCACTTCGTCGGCGGGATTTTGCGCCCCGTCTTTCAACGCGAAATTTGCGATGATGGGACTGCGCGTTGTGAACTGCCAGATGAAGGAATTTTCCAGCGCGTTATTTTGCGTGTCCACAATTCCCGCGTCTACGCTGACCTTGTAGTTGGTTCCGCTTTTCAGGTTTTTCTCCGGCTCGAAAACGTACACCGACGAGTTCACCCATTCGCCTTTTCCTTTTACGTCGGGCGTAAATTTCAACGGCTGCGGAAGTTTGCTTTGCTCTTCTTTAATCGAAAGCGCGACAACGGGATGATTGAAAATTACGGTAATACTCGACCCCAAATCCACATCCACGGTATCTTGCGCGGGAAAAGTCTGCGCCACAGACAAGGCTTCGACGGTTTTGAATTCGACCGCGATAGTTTCCGCGGGGGAAGTCCCGTCTTTGGCGCGGAGATTTTCATCGAACGTCGCGGCGTAAACCGTTGCGGGCTGCAGCGGTTCGTCGGGAGTGAAGGTAAATGTTCGGGGCGTTGACCAAACTCCGCTGCCAGAAACAGATTGACCTTCGGCAAGCAGCGCGAAAGTTCCGCTGGCGGGGTCCATATCGCGGTCGAAGGTAATTTCGAGCGGGGAAGAAAGTTCCAAACGCTGTCCCGCCATCGGATTTTGCCCTGCCACGCGCGCGCCCGTCGGCTCGGCTTCGATGGACAGGAAAGATTTTTTATAAGAGATGCTTGCAAAAATTGCGGCTAGAACGACCGCCGCCAGAATACCCAAAGCGCTGAAGAATTTTTTATTATCCGTCATAGAGGTCTCCTACAACGAGTATGCACTTGATGCGAAAAGATGTCAAGCGGCTTAAAAAGCGAACAGACGCTTGGCATCAAGCGTCTGTTCGCTAATTGTGCCCCCACGGAGATTCGAACTCCGGTCTTAACCTTGAAAGGGTTGCGTCCTGGGCCTCTAGACGATGGGGGCTCTTTTTTAGAGCGGGCGAATTCTATCACCCACTCTTATGACCGTCAAGCGATTTTACGACGAAATTCATAATTGCCCGCGCGTCCAATTTGATGCAAATAATACGTCGCGCAGGCGCGAAAATTTACGCAAACGCGCGACTGAACTTGACATATTTTAGGTATAGATATAAAATAATTTAGGATAGACTAAATTTTACGCCTATGAAAAAAGCAATCGCCACCCAATCCATTCAGAATTACCTGAAACATATTTACGAATTAACCGAAGGCGGGCAGCCCGCCAGCACGACCGACATTGCGCGCGAGTTGAACGTCAAGCCCGCATCGGTGACGGGCATGGTGCAAAAACTCGCGGCGGAAAAACCCGCGCTGGTGGGGTATCAAAAACATCAGGGCGTAACTTTAACCGCGGCGGGAAAAAAAGCCGCGCTGGAGGTCATCCGCCATCACCGCCTGTTAGAGACCTGGCTCGTGCAGACGCTTGGCTATTCGTGGGACGAAGTTCACGAAGAAGCGGAACGGCTGGAGCATGTGATCTCGGAGGATTTCGAGAGCCGCATCGCCGCCGCGCTCGGCAACCCAACGCGCGACCCGCACGGCGAGTTGATTCCTACCGAAGATTTGAAAATGCCGCCGGACAAATCCATTCCCCTTTCGTCGCTGCGCCCCAATCAAACAGGAATTATCCAGAGGGTGAACGCCCAAAACGCGGATTTGCTCCGCCATCTCGACGAGTTGGGACTCGTCCCAAAGGTTTGCGTCGAAGTCGTCGAGTATTCATCGTTTGACAATAATTTAACAATCAAAGTCGGAAGCAAGTCTCTCGTGCTTGGTTCGAACATCACAACCAAAATTTTTATAAAATGCGGATAAGCAGATAAGGAAATAAAAATGTATTACGCGCTGGCAATAATTGCAGTATTAGTATTTATCTTTCTCCCCCGCGTAGGATTGTTTGCGATATATAAATCCTACCGCGCGGCGCAGGAACGCGAACAGATGGAAGACGCGCTCAAGCATTTGATTGACCGCGAGCAGCAGGGGCGGCACGCTTCGCCCGAATCGCTTGGCGGCACGCTGGACTTGCCGCGCGCAAAAGTGACGAGCCTAATCGAAGACATGGAAATTCAAAATCTGCTCGAATCGCGCGGCGCGGAATTGCATCTCACCGCGCAAGGCGAGCGATGGGCTTTGCATGTTGTCCGCGCGCATCGGTTGTGGGAGCGCTACCTCGCGGACGAGGCGCGAATGCCGCTCGAGAAAGTCCACAGCGAGGCGCACCGCCGCGAACATAATCTTACAGACGCGCAACTCGACGAACTCGACGCGGCGCTGGGGCATCCGACCCGCGACCCGCACGGCGACCCGATCCCAACCCGCGAGGGGAAAATAGATCGCGCAGAGGGAATGCCCATCACCGCGTGGCAGGCTGACCGCCCCGCGAGAATCGTCCACCTTGAAGACGAGCCCGCGCTGGCGTATCAACAAATTGTCGCGGCGGGGCTTCGCCTGGGACAAGACATCCGCGTCATCGAAAAAACGCCGAGCCGTTATGTGTTGAGCGACGGCGAAAACGAATACAAACTCGCGCCTGCGGTGGCAGCGAATGTGCATGTTTCGGCGCTGCCCGAAAGCGAAGCCCTAAAGCGCGAGGCGATTCCGCTCATGGAGTTGGATCACAATCAACGCGCAGAAATTGTCACGCTCGACGAAGCCGTGCAAGGATTCACGCGCCGCAGATTTTTAGATTTGGGATTAACTCCCGGCACGCTGATTTACCCCGAACTTCAAAATTTCTTCGGCGACCCGCGCGCCTATCGCGTGCGCGGAACTTTGATTGCCCTGCGAAAAGATCAAGCCGCGCAGATTTGGGTCAAGCCGATCTAAGTCAAAAGCCAAACGTCAATGGTCGCAAGACTTTTGACCTTCGACAATGGAGAAATCATGTCAAATAAAACAGTACTCCCCACCGAACATTGCGAAACCTGCCCCGCGTTTACGCAACTGGAACAAATGGGAATCAAGGTCGGAGATTTCGAGCGCGTGATTGCGCTGGCGGGAAATCCCAACACGGGAAAATCCACTTTATTCAACACGCTGACGGGATTGAAGCAGCACACAGGCAACTGGCCCGGAAAAACCGTCACGCGCGCAGAAGGCGGATTTGAATTCAATAAAATCCGCTATAAATTGGTAGACCTGCCCGGCACATATTCTCTGCTTTCAGCAAGTCAAGATGAAGAAGTGGCGCGCGATTTTATTCTGTTCGGGCAGCCAAGTTGCACCATCGTCGTCACCGACGCGACCGCGCTGGAGCGGAATTTGAATCTGGCGCTGCAAGTTATGGAAATCACCGAGAACGTGGTGGTCGCCATCAACTTGATGGACGAAGCGCGCCGCAAAGGAATCGAAGTGGACGCGCGTTCCCTGTCGCGTGATTTGGGCGTCCCCGCCATTCCCGTCACCGCGCGGACGGGCGAAGGAATCCACACCCTGCTCGGCGCGGTCGCGGACGTCATCGAGGGAAATATCGAAACAAAACCGCTGCGCGTAAACGGCACGCCCGAATTTCAAAACGCGGTGAACGAACTCGTGCCGATGATCAAACAACTTGCGCCGGGGATTCCCAATGCGCGCTGGCTCGCCATCCGTTTGCTGGACGGCGACGCGCGCGTGCAGAAGGCAATCGTCAGCGGCGAACTCAACGAAATCGTGTCGCAGCAATACCGCGAAGACGTGAAATTCAGCAACAAAATGAGCGTGGAAGGAAGACAGTAGGAAGAAGGCATATGAGGTTGCTAAAGTTTCTGACGTAGACGCATTAAATAAGTAGTCGGTTATAAATAATTAACCCAAGTTGCTACCATGTTTTCTGGGTAAAAAAATCTCAGACCCTTGCCACAGATTTCACCGATTTGCGCGGATTTTTTTTCAAATTAGTGAAAATCCGTGTAATCCGTGGCAAAAGAACTAAAAAAACTGGTAAAGGTGGCAACTTGCGTTAATTAGAATTCCGTCATTGCGAACCGCGTTTGTTGCGGCGAAGCGCTCCCAGACTTTACGAGAGATTGCTTCGTCGGGAAAACCATCCTCCTCTCGCAATGACGACAATCTTTTTTCTGAATTCTTTCGACTGACTACTTAGAAACCTTTCCTCAAGGAATTATTTATGGAAAACAAAACCATTCAACCCAACGACGTCCTCGCAAAAGCGGAAGCGCTGCGCAACGGCTTATCCACCGGCTTCCGCGACGAAATCGTCAAATCGCTGTACACCGAAGCGGAGAACATCGCCAAACGCGCGGTGAAAACCTCCGGCGCAAAAAAATACGACCTCGACCAAAAAATAGACCGCCTTGTCACCTCGCCTTACGCGGGCTTGCCCATCATGCTGGGGCTGCTGGGGATTCTCATTTGGGTCACGGTCTCGGGCGCAAACGTGGTTTCAAATTGGCTTGCCGTCATCCTGTTTGGCGTCGGCGATTGGGGGCGCGCGCTATTCGATCAAATCGGCGCTCCGTGGTGGCTCACGGGCTTCGTGTGGGATGGCGTTTACCTCGCGCTCGCATGGGTTGTCAGCGTTATGCTGCCGCCAATGATGATCTTCTTCCCCGCGTTTACCTTCATGGAAGATTTGGGATACCTGCCGCGCGTGGCGTTCAACCTCGATTGGATGTTCAAGAAATCGGGCGCGCACGGCAAACAATCGCTGACGATGGCGATGGGCTTCGGCTGCAACGCGGCAGGCGTAGTGGCTACCCGCATCATCGATTCGCCGCGCGAGCGACTGATTGCCATTCTCACGAATAATTTTGTCCCATGCAACGGACGCTTCCCCACGCTGATTATGCTGGCGACCGTTTTCGTCGCCGCGTCTTTCTCCCCCGTGTTGACCTCGCTCATCGCGGCGGCAACCGTGGTGGGCGTAGTGTTAATTGGCGTCGCGTTCACGCTTTTGATGTCGTGGATTCTTTCGCGCACGGTTCTCAAAGGCGAAGCCTCGGCGTTTACGCTGGAACTGCCCCCCTACCGCAAGCCGAACATCAGCAGAATTTTATACACGTCTATCATTGACCGCACCGTTTTTGTGTTGTGGCGCGCCATGCAGACCGCCGCGCCTGCGGGCGCGGTCATTTGGATCTTGGCGAATATTCACGTCGCTGATTCAAATCTTGCGCGCGTCATCGCGGATTGGCTGAATCCGCTTGGGGCGCTGCTTGGACTCGACGGCGTAATCCTGCTTGCGTACATCATCGCCATCCCCGCGAATGAAATCGTCGTGCCGACGATGATGATGGTGTACATGGGCGCGGGGATGATGGTCAACGGACCTTCGTCTAACAGCGCGATTTTTGACCTGCTGGTCAACGGCAACGGCTGGACGATGCTGACCGCAGTCAACTTGATGTTATTCGCGCTGCTGCATAATCCATGTGCCACGACGATCATGACTATTTACAAGGAAACCAAA
>JAQTWR010000001.1 GCA_028689195.1 Anaerolineales bacterium
GCGCCGAAGACGGACAAGTCTTTTTATCCGCGACCTTCACGCCTGTCGAAGCCAGCCTTCATTTATATAGCAAAGAAATTCCCAGAAGCGGCGTGGACGGATTGGGCAGACCCGCGCTGCTCGAACTCGCGCAAGATTCAACCATCAAAGCGAACGGTCCATTGATCGAGAGCGCCCCCGCGCAAAGCCTGCTTTCGGGTCCGCAAGATTTGCGCGTCTACCCCGCAGGCGCGGTCACGCTCAGTTTGCCCGTTATCCTGCCTGCCGGAAAAAACTGGATCAACGAAAAAGTGATTATCACTTACATGGCATGTACCGACTACGGCTGTCGTCCGCCCGTCGAAGGAAAAATCATCCCGATTCGGATTCCCGAAAATGAAGCCTTCAACTAAATTTATTTATCTGATCGTTCCCTTCATTCTTGGATGTAATTTCCTGTTTCCTCAAACGGAAATAGAACCCTCCGCGCTTCCCACTCAATTTGAAGTTGCTACCGTTCAGCCAATAGAATCCACGCCCCAAGCGGATTCCTCGCCAACGCCTCAAGTTGATTCAACGCCCGCGTTCACGATCAATCGTATTCATATTGCAGACGGCGCGCTATACGATCAACTCGCCGTTGAAGCGCAAAAAGCGAAAGCGCTGAATCTAACTCCCTTCCTCGAATTTGACGCGACTTGGTGCCCGCCTTGCATCGCGATTGAAAAGAGCATCCAAGCCGAAGATGAAATTACGCTGAAAGCCTTCGCGGGAACTTACATCATCCGCGCAGACGTGGACGAGTGGGGATGGGGCGACAACAACAAATTCAAATTCGACGGAATTCCCATCTACTTTAAATTAGACGAAAGCGGAAATCCCAGCGGCGCGGTTGTTGACGGCAACGCATGGGGCGAGAATATTCCCGTCAATTTCGCGCCCGTATTGGACGAATTTTTCCACGCGCCGTAAGAAAATCGCTATTTGCTTGCAGCGCTTTATAGCCGCTTGACGCTTTAATATTCATGTGCTACCATCGCGCATTGGATATATCGAAAATAAAACAGGAGTAAGTAACCATGAGTAACAAACAACGCGGATTGCTAATCGTCTTCATTTTCCTAATATCAACGATGTTGTTGTCTGCATGTACGCAATCATTATCTAAAGCGCCCGCAAAAACACCGACCTTGCTTCCGACGGGATTGTTCGTTTCGCCGATTCCGTCCGCCGAAAACCCAATGGCAATGATCGAAGAATTCGCAAAGCAGACGGCGGCGGCGCAGACTTCCGTGCCTGTAATAGGAACGCCCGGTACCCCGCAAGCCGTCACTACGCCAAACGGGACAGTCGTTACTCTTGATCCCGCTCTTGTAACGCCCGGCACGCCCACAAATGCCGTGCCGACCACGCCCGAAATCTCCACCCCCAACGGCGTAAACCCTACTTCCGTTCCCGTTGGCGTGCGCCCCGCAAGTTATACCCTGCAAGAAGGCGAATTCCCTTACTGTATCGCCCGCCGTTTTGACGTTGACCCAGACGCTTTACTCAGAGCCAGCGGACTGACCAGACCAGATTTATATTACCCGGGCTTGGTTCTCAAAATTCCCCAAAGCGGGGCGTTCCCCGGCGACCGCGCCTTAGCCGCGCACCCTACTACTTACACTGTGCTTTCCGCATCTGAAACCCTTTATGGCATCGCCTGCAAATATGGCGACGTTGATCCCGCTTCGATAGCCTCGACAAACGGCATCTCGGTCTCTGCAAAATTGAGCGCCGGGCAGCAGATAAAAATACCGTAAAGAAAAATAAAAAGCCCAAGCGTTTTGCTTGGGCTTTTTTTGTGCAAAATAAAGGAGGCAGCCATGCCATTTGAATTGCTCGGTACAGAAATTTTGCTCAAAGGACGCGCGTTTACCATCCGCCGCGACACGCTCAAAACGCCCGATGACCGCGAAACAAAATTCGATATTATCGAACACGGAGGCTCGGTGGTTATCGTTCCGGTGGACAATGACGGCAATTTACTATTCGTCCGCCAATATCGTCACGCCGCAAATATGGATTTGCTCGAACTTCCCGCCGGCACATTGGAAGAGGGCGAAGACCCCGCAGTCTGCGCTGCGCGCGAAGTCCGCGAAGAGACGGGTTTCGCCGCAGACAAAATTGAAAAAATCGGCGATTTTTACCTCGCCCCCGGATATTCCACCGAATTCATGCACGTTTACCTTGCAAGTCATCTACGATATGATCCGATAGAGGCGGATGAAGAAGAATTTTTACAGGTAAAAAAAATGCCCGTAAAAACGGCAATGCAATTAGCCAAAAGCGGAAAAATGCCGGACGCAAAATCGCTGGCGGCGCTGTTTTTAGCAAAGCCAAAACTTAACCATATTCTGGGCGCTATTGGGACGAGGAAGAAAAGAACGGCGGAACTTAAATAAGTTGAGCCTGAAACTTGTGTTAGAAGGAATCTTCCAGGCAAAAGCGCGCAATAAAAAATGGCAGAAACCTGCCATTTTTTATTGCCACAATTCTTGTCCGATATGTGACAACAGGCATAAGGATTTAAGTCATATATAACTAACGCATTTCGTCCTGTGGGGATACACTTGTACGTTGATATTACGCAATTTGCGCGCCGAGCGTGGGAGCGCATAAAGTAAATTACGAATACGGAAAATCCTACAAAGGAGCAAGAATGAAACAACAAATAGTAACCATTGACGGCAATGAAGCCACAGCGTCGGTCGCGCACCGCCTCAGCGAAGTGATCGCCATCTATCCTATTACGCCATCTTCGGCAATGGGCGAGTTCGCAGACGAATGGACTTCAAAAGGCAAAAAGAATTTATGGGGCACCATCCCCGCAGTGATCGAAATGCAATCCGAAGGCGGCGCGGCGGGCGCAGTGCATGGCGCGTTGCAGACAGGCGCGTTGACCACTACGTTTACCGCGTCGCAAGGTTTATTGTTAATGATTCCCAACATGTATAAGATCGCGGGCGAACTGACCAGCACGGTCTTCCATGTTGCGGCGCGTTCGCTTGCCGCGCAGGGACTTTCCATCTTCGGCGACCATCAGGATGTGATGGGCGCGCGTCAAACAGGTTGGGCGCTGCTTTCCTCTGGCTCTGTGCAAGAGGCGCAGGATTTCGCAGCCATCGCGCAAATGTCTACGCTCAAAGCGCGTTTGCCCTTCATCCACTTCTTTGACGGTTTTAGGACTTCGCATGAAGTTGCGAAAATATTCTATTTGACCGATGAAGAACTCCGCGCTTTTGTGGACGAAGATTTGATACGCGCCCACCGCGCAAGAGGACTCAACCCCGATAATCCCGTCCTGCGCGGAACGGCGCAAAACCCCGACGTTTATTTCCAAGCGCGCGAAACCGTCAACCCGTATTACGCCGCTGCTCCCGCCATCGTGCAAGAGATGATGGACAAGTTCGCGCAGATCACGGGCAGACACTACAACTTATTTGATTATGTCGGACATCCCGAAGCCGAGCGCGTGATGGTCATCATGGGTTCGGGCGGAGATACTGCCGAAGCGACAGTCAACTATCTCGTTGAGCAAGACGAGAAGGTTGGTCTCGTCCGCGTGCGTTTGTATTTGCCTTTCTCCATCGAACATTTCCTCAAAGCGCTGCCAAAGTCTACAAAGAGCATTGCGGTTTTGGATCGCACCAAAGAACCCGGTTCGATGGGCGAGCCGCTTTATTTGGATGTGGTCAATGCGTTGGTCGAAGGTCAGAGGTCGAATATCAAGGTGATTGGCGGACGCTACGGACTTTCTTCCAAAGAGTACACGCCTGCAATGGTCAAAGCGGGTTTGGACGAATTGAAGAAAGCCGAACCCAAGACGCATTTCACCGTCGGTATCAATGACGATGTTTCGCACACCAGCATCGAAGTTGATTCTTCCTTCTCCATTGAAAATCCTGAAACCGTGCGCTGCGTGTTCTTCGGTCTCGGTTCGGACGGTACGGTTGGCGCGAACAAAAATTCAATCAAAATCATCGGCGAAGAAACCGATAACTTCGCGCAAGGTTATTTCGTTTACGATTCAAAGAAATCGGGACAAATGACCATCTCGCATTTGCGCTTTGGCTCCAAGCCGATTCACGCGCCGTATTTGATTGAAGCCAATCAGGCAAATTTTGTCGCGTGTCATCAATTCACTTTCCTCGAACGCTACGATATTTTGAAATACGCAAAGGAAGGCGCGGTATTTTTGCTCAATAGTTTGTCGGGTAAGGACGAAGTTTGGGACACGCTGCAAAGCGAAGTCCAATCCGCGATTATCGAGAAGAAACTCAAATTCTATGTCATCAACGGCTACGAAGTCGCGGAAAAAACGGGCATGGGACAGCGCGTCAATACCATCATGCAGACCGCGTTTTTCGCCATCTCTGGCGTGCTTCCGCGCGAGCAAGCCATCGAAGAAATCAAGCACGCGATTCAAAAAACATACGGCAAACGCGGCGAAGCGGTGGTGAAGAAAAACTTCGACGCGGTAGACGCGACGGTGGCGAATCTTTACGAGGTCAAAGTTCCCACGCAAGTCACGTCGAAGATGACGCGCAGACCCGCCGTCCCCGATGCGGCTCCCGGTTTTGTCAAAGACGTTCTCGCCCCGATGATTAGTTTCAACGGCGACGATTTGCCCGTTTCTGCGATGCCTGTAGACGGCACATATCCGCTTGGCACGACGCAATGGGAAAAACGAAATCTTGCGTTGGAAATTCCCGTATGGGAACCAGACCTGTGTATCCAATGCGGCAAGTGCGTGATGGTTTGTCCGCACGCGGTCATCCGCCATAAAGTGTATGACGAAAAATTAGTCGCGGACGCGCCCGAAACTTTCAAGCACATGCCGTCGAAGTTCAAAGAATTTTCGCAAGGTTTCGCGTACACCCTTCAAGTTGCACCCGAAGATTGTACGGGTTGTACCTTGTGCGTGGAAGTTTGCCCCGTGAAGGATAAGAGCGCGGTGGGGCGCAAGGCAATCAACATGGCGCCGCAGCCTGCGTTGCGCGACGCCGAAGCGAAGAATTGGGATTTCTTTATGAACATCCCCGATATGGATCGAAAACTCTTCAATCCTTCCACGATCAAAAATTCGCAATTGCTGCGCCCGTTGTTTGAGTTCAGCGGCGCATGTTTAGGATGCGGCGAAACGCCTTACGTCAAACTCGTCTCGCAATTGTTTGGAGATCGCGCGGTTGTCGCCAATGCGACGGGATGCTCGTCCATTTATGGCGGCAATCTTCCTACTACGCCGTGGGCGGTCAACGCGGAAGGACGCGGACCCGCATGGTCGAACTCGTTGTTTGAAGATAACGCCGAGTTCGGTTTGGGAATGCGCCTGACGATTGACAAACAAAACGAGTACGCGCTCGAATTGGCGAAGATTTTTGAAAAAGAATTAAGCGCCGAATTGGTGAACGCCATCGTGAACGCGAATCAAAGCGACGAAGCGGGCATTCAGGCGCAGCGCGAGCGCGTCGCGGAATTGAAGAACAAACTCGCAAAATCGAACGATAGCCGCGCAAAAGATTTAATCAGCCTCGCGGATAATCTCGTCAAGAAATCGGTTTGGATCATCGGCGGCGACGGCTGGGCGTATGACATCGGCTACGGCGGCTTGGATCACGTGCTGGCGTCTGGTCGCAATGTGAACATCCTTGTCCTCGATACCGAAGTGTATTCAAATACCGGCGGACAATCGAGCAAGTCCACGCCGCGCGCTGCGGTTGCGAAGTTCGCAATGAGCGGCAAGGGCATCCCCAAGAAAGACCTCGGCTTGATTGCCATGTCTTATGGATATGTGTATGTGGCGCGCATCGCCATGGGCGCGAATGACCAGCAGACTTTGCGCGCGCTGATCGAAGCCGAGTCGTATGACGGTCCGTCGTTGATCATCGCTTATAGTCACTGTATCGCGCACGGTTATGATCTTTCAAAGGGACTTGAACAGCAGAAACTCGCGGTGCAATCGGGTCACTGGCCCATGTATCGTTACGATCCGCGCCTCATTGAAGAAGGCAAGAATCCGCTGGTGATCGAATCCAAAGAGCCGAGCATTCCGCTTTCGCAATATGCGTACAACGAAACGCGCTACAAGATGTTGACGCAAATGGACGAAGGTCGCGCCGAAGAATTGATGAAAGAAGCGCAGTCGGATATTAAATCGCGCTGGGCGTTCTATCAACAAATGGCTTCGATGCATTATGGAAAAGAAGAGAAGTAGAGGATAACAATGACTGACCTTACTACAACCTATCTCGGCTTGAAATTAAAGAACCCGCTTGTGGCTTCCGCTTCTCCGCTCTCGAAGAAAATCGAAACGGCGCGTCAATTGGAAGAGGCGGGCGTTTCGGCGATTGTGATGTATTCGCTCTTTGAAGAGCAGATTATCCACGAATCGCTTGAGTTGGATCATTACCTCACGCGCGGAACGGATTCGTTCGCCGAAGCCATGACCTATCTGCCCGACAGCGGCACATACGCGATGGGTCCCGAAAAATATTTGAATCAAGTTGCGGAATTGAAGAAAGCCTTGAGTATTCCCGTCATCGGAAGTTTGAACGGCGTCTCGAAAGGCGGCTGGACGAGTTACGCGAAGCAGATCGAAGACGCGGGCGCGGACGCGCTCGAATTGAATTTGTATTTCGTCTCTACCGATCCAAACCTCGCTTCGCAGGAACTCGAAAACGCGCAGGTCGAATTGGTTGCGGAAGTGAAATCTGCCATCAAAATTCCGTTGGCGGTGAAGTTGAGCCCGTTTGTTACTTCGCTTCCCAATTTTGCGAAACGCATTGTCGAAGCGGGCGCGAATGGGTTGGTGTTGTTCAATCGCTTTTACCAGCCCGATTTTGATCTCAATGAACTTGAGATTCTTCATAGTCTTGATTTGAGCACGTCCGCAGAGTTGCGACTTCCGCTGCGCTGGATTTCCATTTTATATGGCAAAGTCAACGCGGATTTTGCGCTGACCAGCGGCGTACATACTTATACGGATGTATTGAAATCCATGATGGCTGGCGCAAAGGTCGCGATGATGGCTTCCAGTCTTTTGCATAACGGCGCAGCCGTCGTTCCGACGATGCTGAAAGAACTTGAAGGTTGGA
The DNA here is from genome assembly GCA_028689195.1 of Anaerolineales bacterium. GTDB lineage: Bacteria > Chloroflexota > Anaerolineae > Anaerolineales > Villigracilaceae > Villigracilis. Next base: position 7,116 of record JAQTWR010000001.1, read on the forward strand.
TGAACGAGCGCGAATATAAATCCATCCAGCAAATGCAGGGAAGCATGAGCCAGAAATCCGTCAAAGAGCCGGCCGCTTTCGAGCGCGGAAATTACATGAAGGTCTTGAACTCGTTTAGGGAAACGATATAAAAATCCCCCGCTATGAGAAATAAAAACTCCTTCGCGAAAGCGAAGGAGTTTTTATAAATTCAAAATTCAAGTAGAGCATTAACTTTCAACAGGCGCGGGGGCATTCTTGCGTTGACGGAAAGTGATGCGGGCGCGCGTAAGATCGTAAGGCGACATTTCCATCGCCACATGATCTCCCAACAAAATACGAATATAGTGTTTACGCATTTTGCCCGAAAGATACGCCAATACTTCATGCCCGTTATCCAGCCGCACGCGGAACTGCGTTCCGGGCAGGGCTTCGATCACAACGCCGTCAACCTTGATTTTGCCTTCTTCTTTAGTCATACACGCCTCTTGATTATTCTGAATCCTTGAACGAGCGCCGTTTCATGCGGCGGATCGCTTTCTTCTTTTCCATGCGGCGCTGTTCGCTCTTGGAGATGAACCAGCGCTTGTTACGGATGGTGCTTAAAACGCCGCTCTTGACAACCTTCTTACGAAAGCGCTTGAGCAAAGAATCCTGCGATTCTCCGTTGCGTAAATTTACCGTACCCAATCAAATCACCTACTTTCTCTTTGAAAATGAACAAAAAAAACAGCCGTGCGCAAAATCGGCTGGACTTATAAATAAGACCTGAAACGAACTCAATGACCAAACGATCAAAAGATGCGCTTCGTTACTCCTCATTATATTAGAGAGAAAAACTTGTTCCTGCCGAAATTGCTTTGGGATTATACACGATACAAGCGCGGATGAGAAGGATTAACCCAAATTTAATCAAAATTTCAGGTCTGTTTGAAAAAATAACCGCCAAGACGCGGGGAATGTTGCAAAAACTTGGCGGTTAAACCCTTAGCCGAAGAAAATTAATCCGCAACCTTGCAAAAAACGGGCTGCGCGTAAATGAGCAGGCAATCCACCCATTTATCTTCAAAGCGGATCAAGACGTTGATTTCGCCGAATGTCGGGTCGTATTCCCTCACCATCAATTGCCTCGACGCCGCGACATATTCTTTAACCGTATTCAAGGACGCGGAGTGCATCTTGCGGGAAATGTCCTTGTCCACTTTTGGGTTATCTTTATTATCCAGCGTAAATTGGATGGTGTTATCCATGGAAATGACCGCGTCTCGAAAATGCGCGTTGATTAAACCGTCGGCGACCGCTCCGCTCAAACTGATTACGGCAATGCAAAAAACCAGGGGCATGGTCTTTCCAAAAAAGGACGTGGAGAAAACGGACGATTCTGTAACGGGTAATTGCGCCACCCCGGCAATCAGCATAAAGGGAATGATCCACGAAGCCGCCACGCTGAAGCGCATACTCATTTCAATTTCTTTTGTGTAATTTAGCAGCGCGCCCATTTGCGGATTGATCTTTGAAACTAGAAAAGGATTGATTTGCAGCGGCAGGACAATCACCAACCACGCAAATGATAATGCGGCGATTAACCAGAATAGAACGCCCAATAAACTGCTGTCAAACCGCGCGGTTAGCCATCCAGCCGCCGCACCGCCAATGGCGCAAAAGACCAACGCAACGCTTAGACTGAGCCAGGGGAGATAGACGTGCGCTTGGCTTAATCTATATCCGTCCCAGCCCCATGTAGCCAGCGCAAAAGTAAGCCCGCCGATAACGCCATAGACGATCCCCGCAAGACGCTTTAATCTAATAACAGCGGGATGGGCTTCCGTATTTCTTGCCGATTTCGTAGTCATTGCATATTCTCCATACTTAAAACATAATTTGCGTAATGAACCTCGCCTGTATCAGGCGAAGAGAGGCGTAAAAGATAAACGCTGTTCGGCGCGACGGTTATAAAATTCTCGCTTCCGCAGGCAAGAAAAAAATCGTTGGCGCGCTGGTCGTTCCATAATTCAATACGCAAGCCCGCGCCCGAACATTCGATTTTTATCTTGATAATTCGCGCGTACGGTTTGAATTGTATCCAATCTTCCGCGTCCCCGTCAGGCGCCGAAACGTCGTCGTTCAATTGTAAACTGCGCGCGCTCGACGGAGAAAAAACAACCGCAGTCAACGGCGCTTGCATCGAGTCGCCGTCTTGCGCGGCGGTCGAAAACCCTTCCGCGCTTATTGGCGTTTCCGTTTCTAAAGCGCCGACAATCGGCAGCGCGTCCGCGTTATCTATTTTCAAAAACTCAAGCGCCGCCCAACCCTTTCCATCTGGTGCGCTTGAAAATTCGACCTGCGCCCACGCGCCGCTGGAATCCTTTCCGATAACATAAACCACGTCGTTTGGATTTAACGCGCCAAGCGATTCGAAACTTGTCCCCGCGCCGCCGCGCACGTTTATCTTTTGGGTGACCAACGCGCCAATCCCTGACGCGGAGCGCGTCGCTGCGGATACGATTGGAATCTTGTCTTGGGTATTGACCTGCACAAACTCCGCGCGCACCCAGCCCGATGAATTTTCGTGAACGATCTGATACCAACTCCCCGTAGAATCCTGCCCGATGATTTTTACCTTCGCGAAGATGTTTATTATTCCCAGCGCCGCGCTCGCCGTCGAAGGTTCTGCGCGGACGTTGATCTGCGTGGTCGTTGTCCCTTCGATGGGGGACGCCAATGTTGGCGCAACCGTTGCAATGGATTCTGTCGGAACGATAATTAATGTGGGTTGTTGTGCGGGTTGGGTAGGCAAAATTGCCGTCGCAAAATTGGGCGTTGCGGTCAACGCGGTTTCGCGCGCGACGCAGCCCGTACATGCGATCATCAACATAAAGAGAAAATAAACGATTTTGTAACTCACATGTTAATTGTATCCATAAACGACGCGGAGCGCGCGACAAAAAACCGCCTGTAACGGCGGTCTTTCATTGCGCCCCCGCGCAGACTCGAACTGCGCTCTTCGGCTCCGGAGGCCGACACTCTGTCCACTGAGCTACGGGGGCAACGGAGCAAATTTTACCATAGGGAAGCGCGGCGATATTTGAGTCGCTTTGAGGTCAAGAAAAAGGCGCGAGCCGCGCCAATTCTGCGCGCAGGGATTCGATAGTCGCGGCGTTTCCGCTTTCATCTCCCAATTTTGAAAATTGTTCTTTCTTGTGAGCCAGCTCGCCGCAGGTTTTGTAAAATTTTGACGCGGCTCTTCCGCTCAAGCCCGCCGTGCTCATCGTCCAAAACGAAAGCGATTTTTGATATTGCGCGGGCGAAATCAATCCGAGAGAGACTTCTTCTTGCAGTTGCTTTTTGAGGACGCCGCGTTCGGCGCCGATCATCCAAAGGATGAAGACGAACATGACCGTCCAGCCGATCCAATCTACAAACGTTCCGATGGCGAGACCCTCGAAGCCGCCGATCAGCCCGCCGAAGGTGTTGTGAAAAGCGTGGGCGGTTACCGCGACGCAGTATCCAATGATGGGCGCGGTAAAGCGGACAAGCAGGTTTTTGCTCATGCGCGCGGTTGCGAATCCAATGCCGGTGAACGCGGTGAAGAAGGCGTGCATCCAGCCGACGAGCATGACGCGGATGACGACGAGCGCAAAGAGTCCGCTCCAGCCGCTTTCCAAATATCCGTCGCGGTAGATGTACAGCGTGTTTTCTGAAGCGGCGAAGCCCAAGCCGACAATGCCGCCGTAGATGACGCCGTCCAAAATGGAATCGAATTCTTTATAGTAAATGAAGAAGACGATGGCGACCGCAAGCCCCTTGAGAAATTCTTCGACGATGGGCGCGATGATGGAGGCTGTGCCAATATCGGCGGCGGCTTCCGAGCCGGTGAAAATATAGATGCCGATTCCAAACATGGTGTTGATAACGAACGCGCCGCCGGTTGCGATAAACACTCCCCAAAAAAATGTTACGCCAAGCAAGACGACCGGCTCTTTTTCGTACCTGTCGAGCCAGTAAACGAAGGCGGCGAAAACGAACATGGGAGCAAAGCCGAAGAATAACGATACGAGCAGCGCCATAATAATTCTCCTTTGGCATAACGGATTCCAAAGCCTCCAGACTTTGGAGCGCCAACAACGAGAGTCGTTGGACTCCGCGCTAACTTAGAAAGATCAAACGCAGTCTCTCGACGCGCGCATATTCCGGTTCGATATCTAATACGGTTAACACTTCTTCGGGTCGCCCTGTTGCGCCTTCGCGGGACGCGAGAGTCATGCGCAGCCAGACGTTTCCATTGGGTTGGGTGATGACGTTGATCATCTCGATCAGCGGGCGCAAATCGTAGGGCTTTCCGCGTCGTTCGCGCGGCAGGGATTCCGCTTCCATGAGCGCCTTAACTTTTTGAGTTAATTCTGCGCCGTCAATCGGTTCTGTTAAGCGGACTTCATACGCCGCGGATATTACCTGCGTTTGCAAAGCGGGAGCGCGTTCGTCAACGGTTTCGATTTTGACGATTTGAATATCTTTGGGAAGGTTATCTTGCAGCCGCGATTTAATTTCGTCGGCGGGAATTTCCGTGTTGAAGCGCGCGTCTAATACTTCGCCGCGCGAGGAAAATCCCAGCGGCAGGGCAGAGGCGATGCTGATCTTTGGCTGCGGGTGAAATCCCTGCGAATAGGAAAGCGGAAGTTCCGCGCGGCGCATGGCGCGTTCCCATAAACGGTGCAGGTCGAGATGTCCCGTATATTTCAACGCGCCTTGTTTGGCGAATGTGATTCTTGCGCGCATATTAGTTTGTCCCCGATGAAATGGATTCGAGCCAGCGGTTGATTTTGATGATCATGCGGCGATACGGTTTGTAGCTATGCTCCGCGACGCGATAAAAAATATCGTGGTCGAGGCATTGCTCGCGGGTGAGTTTTTCCAGCGCGCCGATGATGTTCGCGTACGCGGCGATTTCCTGCTCGATGATTTCGTCCAGCCCGATGTTTTTATATTTATAGATGACAAGGTGGTCAAGTCTTTCTTTATCCAGCAATGGCGATTCGTAATCGGGATAGCCGAACGTTTTTTGAAAATGGTCCAATGCGCGGTGGGTGACGCATGGCGCGTAAGATTCGCTGTGAATGATTTCGTTCAATCTATCGGCGATGAATTGTTCGCGCGAGAGAACGTCGGCGAGTAAATCTTTCACCGATAAATTTTCGGCAACGCCGTTCATGGTCATCTGGCGCGTAAAGCCGATTTGATTTAAGAACAATTCAAACTTATCGCGCTCGCGCTGCAGGCGTGGAAGAAAATTAATCTTATCCATTAATCCCCGCCACTGATAACTGATAACTGATGACTGCTCGCTGCATTCGGGCTTTTCACATCGGGACATTTCCAACCTTCGCCTGGATTTTCGCGGCGCAGGTTCGCAAAGGTCGGCAGGATTCCGCAGGCGTAACAATTCAAGCGGCAATCCACGCGGATTTTTCCTTCAAGCGATTGACGGAAATCTTGAAACAGAAAATTTTTGCGAACGGCAGTCGAGATGTGTTCCCACGGAAAAATTTCGTCGGTGCGGCGCTGACGGTGCGTATAAAACGCGGGATCGAGTCCGTGTTCTTCAAACGCGGGCAGCCAGGCTTCGTGTTTTTTGCTTTCATCCCACGCGTCGAATTTCGCGCCGTTCTTCCACGCGGAATAAACCACCTCAGCCATGCGGCGATCTCCGCGCGAGAGCCACGCTTCGAGCAGGGTATCTTCGGGTTTCGTCCAACTCAATCGAATGCTTTTGTCTTTGAGCAATTGACGTTTGAGCAGCGCTTGTTTTTCTAAAATATTTTCTTTGGTGTCGCATGAAACCCATTGAAAAGGCGTTTGCGGTTTTGGCACAAAAGTGCTCACGCCCGCGTGTAACTTCACTTTCCAACCCGCTACTTTGCGACCTTCTTCGAGAACGCGGCGGCATAAATCCACGATGGCTTGCACGTCTTCAATCGTTTCGCTGGGATGCCCGATCATAAAATACAGTTTGATGGTCGTCCATCCGCGCCGATAAATTTCGCGCGTGGCGTCGAGGATGTCTTCGTCGGGAATAAATTTATTGATGATGCGGCGCATTCGTTCGCTGGCGGCTTCGGGCGCGAGCGTGAATCCGCTGGAGCGATTTTGCTTGAGCCTTTCCATCAAGTCCACTGAAACCGATTCGATTCGCAGCGAGGGTAGCCCGACGATGAGATTGCGACCCTCGAAGCGTTTGCTCATCGCGTCTACCAATTCGTTGATGTATGTGTAATCTGACGACGATAAGGACAGCAGCGCGAGGTCTTCAAACCCCGTCGCGCGGATTGAGGCTTCGGCGGCGTCTACAATTTCATCTACGCTTCTTTCGCGTACGGGACGGGTAATCATGCCCGCGTGACAGAATCTACATCCGCGCGTACATCCGCGCATGATTTCGATGGAGACGCGGTTGTGAATCACGTCAATATTCGGCACGATGAATTTTGTCGGCGGCGGCGGAAGTTTTGCGACAATGCGTTTGTTCACTATCTTCGGCGCGGCTACGTTGATGGATTGAGTCTGCGCGACAGTTCCATCTTCAAGATAAGTTGTTTCATAAAATCGCGGAACATATACGCCGGGAATTTTTGCCAGTTCCAGCAGAATCGCTTCGCGGTCAAAGGTCAAAGGTTGAAGGTCTTCGCCGACTTTTGACTTTTGACTTTTGACTCTTTGTATCGCGTTGATAATATCGTGAATGACTTCTTCGCCTTCGCCGATGACGAACGCATCCATGAAGGTGTGCATGGGTTCGGGGTTGATTGTGGAATGTCCGCCGGCGATGATGATGGGATGCGTCGCGTCGCGTTCAATCGAGCGGAGGGGAATCCCTGCGAGGTCGAGAATATTCAGCGCGTTGGTGTAGAGCGTTTCGTAGGGGAGCGTGAATCCGATGAGGTCGAAATCCATCAGCGGGCGCTTGGATTCGAGCGCGTACATCGGAATGCCGTGTTCGCGCATTAACGCTTCCATATCCACCCACGGCGCGTAGGCGCGTTCCGCGAGCGCGTCGTCGCGCTGGTTAATCTGATCGTAGAGGATTTTTAATCCCACGTTTGAAACGCCGAGATCGTAAATATCGGGGAAGATCAGCGCGACTTTGGTTTGAACGTCGTCCCAGTTCTTGAGAATGCTGTTGAGTTCGCCGCCAACGTAACGACCGGGTTTTTGCACCTTTAAAAGAATTCGGTCCAGTTTGGATTCAATTTGTTCGGGAGTTAACATGCGCGCGATTATACTGTTAAAAGAACAGACCGAAGATTTAGAATCTTCGATCTGTTTTTCAGTGACGCATCATCAGTTTGAGGATTGCTTTGTCTAGCGCCCTCCTCTCAATGACGTCTTCTTATTGCGCGACTACGACTTGTTCGTCTTTTTGCGATTTCAATAATTCGCTGCCCCACATCCACATTGCGCCAAGTCCGATGAAGACGGCGAACAGGCTAAAGACCCAGCCGACATAAGGCAGCGCCATCAATATGGCGAGGATGACCGCGCCAAGAACAAGCGGCGCGAATTTGTTCTCCGCCATCGTCGGGCTGACGCGATTGAGGATCAACTTCCCGCCCAGCCACGCGACCAGGATTTTTGTCACGAAGGCGGTTGCGAGAACAAATCCAACTGCCAGCGCGAAGATGGCAAGGCTGCCGACCCAAATAATCGTAGCGCTGACTTTGCCGAGCGTAAGCGCGCCAAAGAACAATCCGCCGACGACCATGGTAACGAGAATGACGAGGATCACAAAGAAGAACGCCGCATACGCCACAATGCCCCAGCCCAAACTTGCGGCTGTTTTGGTTTGCGCTTTTTCCATAAGCGTTTTTACGAAGGCGGGCGCGAGCCATCCCAACAGCAAGCCAAAAATCACCAGCGTGGCAATGGCGCGGAAGAGATCGAGCGTCCACGTTATGGCGGCTTCTGTGGGAGTGGGTTGAACTTCCGCAACGGTCGGGTCAACGACGGGCATACTGCGCGTTACTTTTCCGCCGATGGCATTTGCGGGAATTTGAATATCCTTGGTTTGAGTATATTCAAAATTTCCCTTGATTTTTGCGCCTTCAGCAATCGTCAAACCGGGCGTTACCGTAGGCACGCTGACTTCGTTATTCGGAATAAACATGGAGAAGGGCGGTCCGCCCGCGTCCTGATTAGGGTCGCCTACTTCGGCTTTTACGTCCCCGCCGAATTGACCGCGCAAATCCAACGACCCCGTGCCTGCGAGTACGTCGCCAGTCACGTCGCCTGCCAGTAGCGCCTGCCCCGCGCCTACGACGAGCTCGCCGCCGACGCTGCTCCCGTCTTTGGCTTCAAGGCTTGCGCCCGCCGAAACGAGATCGTCGCCGATTTTTGCCTTATCGCCAAGTTGCAGAATCGCGCCCGCAATGCGCGCATCGTCGCCGACAGCGCCGTTGATAACGACGCTTTGACCCGCCGCGATTAGGTCGCCTTCGACCGTGCCGTTGATGGTGATGACTGATCCGACAACAACCAAATCGCCTTTGATGGTTCCTTCCAGCGTGAAGGTATTTGCGCTGACGTATACGTCGTCGTTGATGACTTCGTCCGCTTTAATGATGATGGTTTCTCCCGTCCTGCCGTCAAAGGCTTGCGCGGGCGCGGCAAGGGTCAGGGCTAGAATGGCGAGCAGGGAAAAAATAGCAAAAAATTTGAATAAAGTTTTCATGGTTTCTCCTTATGAAAAAAAACTTTTCAATGCAGATATACGGCGCTGCGATTGAAAAGTTTCTGGCAATCTAATGGCTGGAGTGGAGGCGCTTCGCGCGGAAGCGGCGGGTAATTCCTTCTCGCAGCAACCCCGCGGCTTCTTTATGCCCCGCTTCGAGCGCCAAATCTAATGGAAGTTTTCCGTCATTGCTGCGGAGGTTAAGATTCGCGCCATTGAAAAGCAGGATGCGGAGAATTTCCGAATTTCCATTTTGCGCCGCAGCGTGAAGCGGAGCGTAGCCTTCCTGTTCGCGGACGTTCGGGTCTGCGTTGTGGTCGAGCAATAGCGAAACAATCTTCACATGGTCTGCGGCGGCGGCGGAATACAGCGGCGTGACGTTAAGCGCGTTACGCGAAGGCGAGTTGGGCGACGCGCCCGCCTTAATCAAATATTTTGCGGCTTCGTAATGCCCGAAGAAACAGGCAAGCCCCAGCGGTTGGAATCCGTCGTCCGAGTACGCGTTGACTAGCAGCGGATCGCGCGCGAGTTGCCGCGCAAGTTGATTATTTTTCCCCGTTGCGGCAGATTCGAAAATAGTCAGGTTGCCGGATTTATCCGCGAGGAAGTCGGCAATCTTCGCTTCCTGATGATACGCCGCAACCATGACGGGGCTGAGTTTTTTTTCTTTTTCATGGATCAAACTGGGATTTGTCGAAAGGAGGTTCTGAACTTCTTCCAGACTGCCTCGCTTGATTGCGTCAAAAAATTCGCTGCTCATGGATTTCCTGTTTTGGTGAAGTGCGCCCATTATACGACCAATTGACGCGCAGGCGAAATTTTAACGTTATAGATTCATTACTTCCATTTTCCCGCTTCCATGCAGGCGTAAATTCAGCAGCTCGATAAACCACCCGCAGAATTTTTCGCTTTCTTTATTTATGAGGTCTTCCAATTCGCCGACGCTCAAATATTGAATGGACTCGATTTCAATGGGATCGAATTCCACTTGCGCGGGGTTGACAATGCCTTCGTATAAAACGCTGATTTCATTGTCGTTCGCGCCGTAGTTCATGCGGAATTTCGCGATCTCTTTTATCTCGATTCCCTCCACGCCCATTTCTTCTTTCAAGCCGCGCTGCGCGGCTGCGAGGTAACTCTCTCCCGCTTTGACGTGTTCCGAGACGGAGCAATCCAACAGCGAAGGGGAGTGGGCGCGGTCTGTGCTGCGTTTCTGAATGAGAAGTTTCCCATCCGCCGTGAAGAGAAAAACATGCGCGCCGCGATGTTGTAATCCAAGTTGGTGTACGGCGGAGCGCATTTGCCGGTCTATGACAATATCTTCGTCGTTCACAATATCGAGTAATTCGTCGTTCACAATATCGAGTAATTCGTCGGTCATTGAAAAAATCCCTTTCCAGTTACGAAATTATATCCGCTGTTTTGGGCGCGCTCTCGGTTGGAATCGGCGACATAAAAGACGTTTTACTTGGTAAAATACGCCGAATTCTCGCGAACCTTTAGCGTTTTGCGGGTGTTCCCTTATGAGATAAATGCGTTTTCTCGCTAGTAGAAAGGAGTCAGTCAACGTAGCGCTTTCATTGTTTTTCCTCGTTCGCCAAAGGCAAGTCTAATCTAAATTTCAGAGGAGTATCTTGTATGGCTAAAAAGACTGGAAAGACTCGTGAAGAAATCATTCAGCAGGACATGAAAGATCTTCACAAACTGGGCTATGCCCAGCAATTGTTCCGCGAGATGGGAGGTTTCTCGAACTTCGCTATCTCATTTTCCATCATTTCCATCCTGACTGGGGCAATTCTATTGTTTGGCTATGGTCTTGGTTTCGCGGGACCAATAATCAATACATTTGGCTGGCCCCTGGTTACGTTCTTTGTTTTGGCAATCGCCGCGTCTATGGCTGAACTCGCCTCCGCCTATCCTACGGCTGGAGGTCTTTATTTTTGGGCGCATAGGCTTGGGGGATATAAATGGGCTTGGGTAACAGCCTGGTTCAATATGCTTGGTCAGATTATGATTACGGCAGGCATTGATTACGCTGCGGCAATCTATATTGCAGGCGCCATGAACCGCATGTTCGGCACATCCATAGACACTACCAACGCGACGGCGATGGTGGTTACGATGATTATCATCTTGATTCCGCAAATGTTGATTAATATCTTCGGCATCAAGTTGACGACCAAATTAAGCGATTTTAGCGTGTATTGGCATATTGGCGGCGTCGCAATCATTGCGATTTTGCTGATATTCTTCGGCAAGGTATCGCAGCCTTTGAGCTTCCTCTTTCAGGGCGTGACCACGGTTAACCCCAACGATATGACCGCTACTTTTGCGGCTGGAAATTTCACTTTCAACTCGCTGATGATGAAAATTCCGGGCATGGCTGGTTTATACGCGGGCGGCGGAATCGCCCTTGCGTTTGTGCTTGGTTTGTTGCAGGCGCAATGGACATACACCGGTTATGACGCTTCGGCGCATGTCGCTGAGGAAACGGTCATGGCGCGTTTGAACAGCGCGTGGGGCGTATTCCTTTCAGTGGCGGTATCGTTTGTGGTGGGCTACATCATGTTGCTGATCCTTACGCTTCACATCCCGGATATTGCCGCCACGGTGGACCCAGCCAATTCCCCGTCCGTTTTGTATATTGTTTATTCTAATTTTGACAATGTGCTTTTCGGTCACGTCATCGCCGTTATCATTGGCGGCGCTATGTGGCTGTGCGGACTTTCCTCCATTACCAGCATGAGCCGCATGTGGTTTGCCTTTGCCCGCGATGACGGTATGCCCGGCTACACCCTCATCAAACAGATTCACCCCAAGTGGCGCACGCCGATGTGGTCTATTATCATCACCAGCATTTTGGCTGTGTTGTTGACGGTTTATTCGGCGGTCTATTCGGTGATTGTGGCGGTTAGCACCACCGCGCTCTATCTGGCGTACGGTCTGCCTATTTTCCTTAATCTGCGTAATAAACTTCAGAATAAAGGCGAATATACTACACAGGAAACCGCGCCATGGAGTTTGAAAAACTTCGGCATCGTTATCAACATCATCGCCTTGCTGTGGATCGCCTTTATCACAATCCTGTTCTCCATCCCGCCGAACGAACTGGCTGGTTGGTCTATCATCATTCTGGCTGTTTTCATGTACATCTATTGGCAAGTGGACGCCAAGCACCGCTTTACCGGTCCAAAGCCAACCGCTGAATCTGATCTCCGCAAAATCGAAGCTGAAATGGCAAAAGGCGCAGGCGACGATTAATCTCGATTTTTTGAAATAAAGATATAAAGAACAGCCCTCCCGCTTGAAATCGGGAGGGCTGTTTGGTTGAATGCCGAGCAAATTACTTTGAAAGCGCTTCGAGGACGTCTTTTACGTGGACGACCCCGTTGAAATCCGCGAGACTGCCTTTGCGCATTTTCGCTTTTTCGCCGTCGGGGTCGCCGAGACAACTGACGATGACGTCGCCCGCTTCGATGTCTTCATTCTCGGTGTAACCGTTGAAGGTGACGATGGTTTTCAAGCCAGCCGCTTTTGAGGCTTTGACTCCATTTTTGGAATCTTCCACCACAAAGGCTTCATCGGGCGTCAATCCCAGTTTGGTCAATGCGAGATTATAGATTTCGGGATCGGGTTTTTTCTTTTCAACAACGTCGCCCGCGAGAACAACCTCAAATTTGACGTCCGCCAGCAATCCTTCGGTGATCGCTTTCGCAGCTTTCTCGTTGGATGTGGTGCATACGCCGATTTTGATTCCCGCGTCCATGAGTTCTTTCATAAAGCGATGGATGCCCGGGCGCAGGGGGAGTTGCCCGCTTTCGATTAACTCAACAAACAGCGCGGTTTTGCGCTTGTGCATTTCTTTGACGAGATTGTCAATTTCTTCTTCGGTCAGCGGCTTGGAAAATCCTTTTGTCTTCCAGTGGTGTTTCATGCGTTCTTTTCCGCCGGCGATCTGGAGCAGCTCGTGGTAATACTCCACGCTCCATTCGTCGGTGAAGCCGAATTCCTTGAAGGTCATATTGAATGAAACGCGGTGACCGTCGCGCTCGGTGTCAATAATCACGCCGTCCTGGTCGAAGAGGGCTGCTTTTATTTTAGACATTGTACTCTCCATATCATTGCGAGCCAGACAGGGCGAAGCAATCTCCGCGTGAATTTGGGGATTGCTTCGCCGCTTCGCTCCTCGCAATGACGATATTACTTTTTCATTCCAAAGAATTCAAGAACCGTATTCACAAACAACTCGTTCTCTTCCTGCGAGCCGACGGTAACGCGGAACCAGCCATCGGAGCCGTACTTCTTGCTTTCGCCGCGCAGGATGATGCCCTTGGTTTCGGCATACGCCAAAACTTCCTTGCCCGTTTTGCCCGTCTCGCCGCAGTCGAAGAGGATATAGTTCGACTTGGAGGGGAAGACGATAAATCCGGGGATGACGCTCAAAGATTCGGAGATGAAAGAAACCGCGTCGTTGTTGAACTTGACGCGCTCCGCGAGCCCTTCGGTATCCTCGAAAGCCGCGAGCGCTGCCCACATCGGGATGGTGCCAACGTTCCACGGGAGCAGCGAGCCGGAGATTTGGTCGAGCACTTCCTTATCCGCGATGGTGTAGCCGAAGCGCATACCCGCGAGACCATACGCCTTCGAGAGCGTGCGCGTGATCAACACGTTCTTGTACTTCTTGGTCAGCTGCACTTGCGACATGCCGAGTCCCGCGTATTCGATGTACGCTTCGTCTACGACAAACGGAATGCCGAGCTCTGCGATGGTGACAAAATGTTTCGCATCCATGAAGTTGCCGGTGGGGTTGTTTGGGTTGGCGACGACGATGATCTTGGTTTTGTCGGTGACCGCTTTGATGATTGAATCAGGATCGAAGTGCAAATATTTATCTTTGTAGACCATCGGCACGGAAACCATATTCGCGCCGAGAAGTTTTCCGCGCAAGCCGTAAATGCCGAAGCAGGGAGTATGCTGGATGACTTCGTCGCCGGGGGTGATGAACATGCGGAAGATGTTGTCGTACACTTCGCTGGAGCCGTTGCCGATCATCACGTTCGCGGGACCGTCCACGTCATTCATCTCCGCGATCTTGCTGCGGACGACAAGTCCCTGGTCGGGATAGCGGTTCGCCATCTTTGCATATTTGACCATCGCATCCAAAACTTTCTGCGAGGGCGGCAGCGGATTCTCGTTGGACATCATGCGGTGCAATGACGGGTCGCGCCACGCCTTTTCGATGTGCTCCGAAATGTACATCGGAATGCCCTTGACCCACGGGGCGTAGAATTCTTCAACTTTTTTCATTATTCATATCTCCTAAATAGTTTGTTTTATTGTTTGAAAATAGATTAGGAACTAGGCGTTTTCCTAATTCCTAATCGCTAATTCTTAATTTCTTGCTCTTACGCGTGACCAACGCTCTCGACCATCTGCATCCAGTGGATGACGGCTTTCTTGGTCGCTTCGCGGACGAATTTATCCAACTTGCCGGGGTCGTACTCGTCGCGGTGCGCGGAGATGTATTCGTACTTCGCGTCAATCAATACGCGCTTCAACTCGGTGGAGACGTTGAATTTCGCGCCGCCGGCGGCGAGCAATTTCTTGATGGTATCTTCGGGCAGACCCGTCCCGCCGTGAACGACCAGCGGAGTCTTGATTCCGTCGCCGTTCAACATCTTGTTGATGGTCGCCATGCGCTCGGTATCAATTTTCGGATTCTTGGTTTTGTAAACGCCGTGCGCGGTGCCGATGGCGGGCGCGAAGATGTCGATGCCCGTGCGCTCGCAAAATTCAACAGACTGCTGCGGATTTGCCAATTGCGCCTCGTCTTCCGCGACCTTGATCTGGTCTTCCACGCCGCTGACTGTTCCCAACTCGCCTTCGACGGAGATGCCGCCAATCTTGTGGCAGTAATCCGCGACTTCTTTGGTCTGGCGGATATTTTCCTCGTAGGATTGTTTCGACGCGTCAATCATGATGTTGGTGTAGCCCGCGTCGGCGCACTTTTTGCAATACTCGACGTCTGTGCAGTGATCGAGGTGCAGGCAGACCGGCACGGGGGCTTTCTCTGCGAGCGTGCGATAGATCGCCACCATCATATCTGTGCCGAGGAATTGCGACGGCTTGACGGAAGTTTGCACGATCACCGGCGATTTGGTTTCAATCGCCGCGTCAATCACCGCCTCGAATTGAAGCAGGTCGGTGACGTTGAACGCGCCGACGGCATACTTGCCCTCCAGCGCTTTCACCATTATTTCTTTTGCGTTTACGATAGACATGTTATTCTCCTTATGTTAGTTTTCTTTTTAGGATTATCGAACTCTTAAGAAAGGATGAAGGATGAATTATGAAGGATGAATTTTTTATTCATCCTTCATCCTTTATCTTTCATCCTTTGCTCTTCTTACTTGCATCCTTCAACCACTGTTCCCAGCGGAAGTCGGTGACGTGCTGGCGGAAACGCCCAAACCACAAATTGGCGTAGCCTTGGAAATCCTCTTCCAATTTGGAGATTCCCGTTTGAGTCGTTCCCCACATGGCTTCGTGCAATTCAGACATGGGCCACATCAGGCGCAGGCGCGCGTATTGCTTATCGGTTACTTCGCCAAAGTATTCGTACAGGAAGTTATCCACTTGCTCTTCATTCAAGCGATGATGATGCGAGAAGTTGGCAAGGTCGAAGAAAATATCGCCCATACCCGCGTATTCCCAATCGAGCAGGCGCACTTCGCCGATTTCGCCGGGGACGTCTTCTTCGAGCCAATTTAAATTGAGCAAGTCGTTATGGCAGGGAGTTGGCGTAAAAAGGTCTTTGTCCAAAGCCTTTTTGACTTCGTTCATCTTTTGCATCACAAAATCCCAATCATGCGGAAAGGTGGCGTTGTTGCTTTTTGAAACTTTCGCCAAATTTTCCACGCGTTTGAAGACGTTGAACTCGCCCTTTAGTTTGGGTCCGCGACGATGAAACAATCTGATTTTCTTTGCGACGCGCGCGAGATAATCGGGCTTGGTAATATCTTCGGGCATGATGCGCTTGCCGTTGATAAAGCGCGTCACGATGTAGCCTTCGGGTTCAATGAAGTAAACGACTTCCGGCGCAATGCCGAGATCGCCCGCGGCTTTGTTCGCCGCGAATTCCACATCGCGTTTAATGCCGAGCTGATCCGTTCCTTCGCCCGCGAGGCGAATCACATACGATCTTCCGTCAACATCAACTTTGAAGTTCATGTTGGTGATTCCGCCGCTGAGCGCGGTCTTCTTTATGTTTTTCGATCCTGCTAAAAATGGCACTTTTGCGATGGCTTTATCAATTGCTAACGTCATGGTCATATCATCCTTCCTTTGGCTTGGATTTTTTGAAGTAGCGCGACATGAATCTCGCGCTACGGATTCAACTACGCCTTGATTCTTTCGCCTTTCGCATCCCACAGCGCAGATTGAGTCGCCTCCGCGCCGATCATCTCGCCGAAACACTCTACCGTCAATTTTGTGCCAGCCTTTGTATATTCCATTGGCAGATAAGCGTACGCGATGGATTTCTTGACCGAATATCCGAATCCGCCCGAAGCGATCCAGCCCACGATTTTATCGCCAACGCGAACAGGCTCCTTGCCAATGACGATGGTTCTGTCGTCGTCCAGCGTCATTGTGCAAAGTTTGCGCGCGACGCCTTCCGCTTTTTGTTTGACCAGCGCATCTTTGCCGATGAAATTTTTCTTATCCAGTTTTACCGCGAAGCCGAGACCCGCTTCATACGGAGTGTAATCGGGAGAAATCTCGCCGCTCCAATAGCGATAGCCCTTTTCAAGGCGCAAGGTGTCAATGGCTTTGTATCCGCCTGCCACCATGCCTTCGGGTTCGCCCGCTTTCCAAAGCGTATCCCATAAGCGCAGACCATATTCCATGGGACAATAAAATTCCCAACCGAGTTCGCCGACGTAAGTAACGCGCGAAGCCAAAACGGGAACATCGCCCACGTTGATTCGTTTCGCGGTCATGTACGGAAATCCCGCGTTGGATACGTCGTCGCTGGTTATTTTTTCTAAAATCTTGCGCGCCTTCGGTCCCCATAATCCGAGGCAGGCGTAATTCGAGCCGACGTCTTCAAGCGAAACGGAACCATCTTCGGGCAGGTTGAGCGAAAGCCACGACATATCATGTTGACCAAACGCCGTGCCGGTGACGATGAAGAAGCGATCATCCGCAAGCCGCGTGACGGTGAAATCGCATTCAATGCCGCCGCGTTTGTTGAGGCATTGAGTGTAGGTGATCGCGCCGATGGGTTGATCCATTTCGTTGGCGCAAACCGTATTGAGAAAGTCCAGCGCGCCCGCGCCGCGCACTTCAAATTTATTGAACGAAGTTTCGTCGAAGAGTCCCGCGTTTTCGCGCGTCATCAAATGTTCGTAGCCAATGGCGCGGCTCCAATTATGACGCGACCAGCCTTTGGGTTCGTGACCATGCGTCGCCAATTCTTCATACGGCTTGAACCAGTTGGGGCGTTCCCATCCCATTTTTTCGCCGAAGACGCAGCCGAGATCGCGCAAACGGAAATAAGTGGGCGAGGTGCGCACATTGCGCCGCGACATTCTCTCTTCGCCCGGGTAATGAATATCGTAATACTGGGTGTACGTCTCAAGCGTGCGCGCCGCGACATAATCAAGGTTGTTATAGTTTGGACCAAAGCGGCGCACGTCCAAACGCCACATATCCCATTCGGGATGTCCATCCACGATCCATTCCGCCATCACTTTGCCGATGCCGCCCGCGCCCGCAAGTCCATGCGCGCAGAAGGCGCACGCCACCCAGAAGCCTTTGACGGTTGTGGGTCCCAGCAAAAATTCGCCGTCGGGCGTAAAGCCTTCGGGACCGTTCAATAGCATTTTGACTTCAGCCGTTTCAATCGCGGGTACGCGGCGGATTGAGTTTTCCATCAGCGGCGTAAAGCGTTCCCAATCGGGCGGCAGCAATTGGAATTTGAAATCTTTCGGAATTCCGTTCATGCCAAAATATGCGGGCTGACGTTCGTATCCGCCTGTGATGAGTCCGCCAACTTCTTCGCGCCAATAAACTAAAAGATCAGGGTCGCGCAGGTTGGGGAATTTATTCGTCACGCCTTCGATGGGCTTCGTCATAATGTAAAGATGCGCCATCGGAATCACCGGCAAACTCAGCCCCACCATTTTTCCAATTTCGCGTCCCCACATGCCCGAAGCGTTGACGACCACTTCAGTTTTGATCGTGCCTTTATCCGTCACAACTTCATGGACTTTTCCATTCTTCAAGTTGATGGCTGTGACTGTTGTGTTGGTGAGAATTTTCGCGCCGCGATTCTTTGCGCCGATGGCGAGCGCGTTGGTTAAACCTGTCGGGTCAATGCTGCCGTCGTTGGGCGTATACGCCGCGCCCAATACGCCGGTGACGTCCATCAGCGGGAACATATCGTGCGCTTCTTTGGCGCTGATTAATTCCATCGGCACGCCGAAGGAATTCGCCATGCCGACCAAGCGTTTGGTTTCTTCCATGCGTTCAGCCGAACACGCCAAACGAAGTCCGCCGACTTCGCGCCACGAAGTGTCCTGTCCCGTTTCGGCTTTGAGGCTGCGATACAGGTCGGTGCTGTAGTGCATCATGCGCGTGAGATTCGCGTCCGAGCGCATTTGTCCTACCAGCCCCGCCGAATGCCATGTGGAGCCTGCTGTCAGTTCGTGCTTCTCGACGATGACGACGTCTTTCCATCCTAGTTTTGTAAGATGATAGGCGATACTCGCCCCGCCCACACCGCCCCCGATGATTACCGCTTGCGCCTGCGTTGGAAATTCGGACATCAATTAACTCCTCAATATATTGTTTGACGAAGGACGAAAGACCTAGGACAGAGACAACAGACTCTGTCCTTTGTCCTTTGTCTTTCGTCCTATTTCTGCCAAACAGAATCGGGTCTTGCCATTTCAGCGACAATATCAAAAGTGGAAATCGCGCCGATGGGAAATGCGTCGGGATCGTTTTTGTCAATCACCACGAGACGGTGATAATGATTTTGGATCAGCATATCTGCGGCTTCGCGCAAACTGGCGTTGACGTCAATCATCAGCGCGGGGTGCATTACGTCGCGGACGGTGATTTTTTCGTCCACATCTTCTTTGACGAATGTGAGCAGGTCGTATCCGCTGACCACGCCGAGAATCTTCCCTTTATTGTCTACGACGAGAACCGAGCGCCATCCGGCGGAGGTCATGGCGCGCGCGGCGGAGACGACGGGCGTTT
>JAQTWR010000192.1 GCA_028689195.1 Anaerolineales bacterium
AAGCTGGCTTCGGATAGAGTTTGTTTTTCCTATGATATAATAAACATTCACAGCAGACACCATGACGCTCACAATCTGTTTCAGAACACGGGCAATTCTTCTCATTTTCCTTCTTATTCGAACATTTATTTCTCAAGAAATCACTCAGGTATTGGTATTTCTTTCGCCAATCCACGGCGGTAATCAATTGATAGAGGATGACCGCGAGCGCGTAAATATCGGCGGCGGCGGCGAGCGGCTGCGACGTAAATATTTCGGGCGCGGCGTACGAGCGCGGAGTTTTTTCCACGTTGCGCGCTATCGAGTTGACGCGCCGCGCCGCGCCAATTCCACCCAAAAATATTTCGCCGTTTTTGTTGACGCGAATCAATTCGGGCGCGAGGTTGAGATGAACAAAATCATTCTTGTGCAAAACTTCGAGCGCGCCGCAAAGCGCTTTGACGTAGGTCAGCGCCTCCATTACGTCGAGTTGCGT
Source organism: Anaerolineales bacterium (assembly GCA_028689195.1). Lineage (GTDB taxonomy): Bacteria > Chloroflexota > Anaerolineae > Anaerolineales > Villigracilaceae > Villigracilis. The sequence continues at coordinate 476 of JAQTWR010000192.1, forward strand.
TTTGACGAGCAGGACTTCGCGCAAAGAGGGACCGTCAATCCATTCTTCGAGAAGGAAGGCAAGCGACGATGTTTGATGTAAACCGAGATAGGGAATTAAATTAGGATGCGTAATGCCGCGCAATTTACCCGAGCGCGATTCGATTTCTTTAAGGGCTTCGCCGTCTTCATAAATATTTTTTTGCAGAGCCGTCAGCGCAAAGGATTTTTCGCTGCGAATATCCACCGCGCGGTAAAGGTCGCCCAGCGGCGTAGACGCGATAAACGCTTCGACGCGGTACTGATTGAGCAAAATTTGACCTTTGAGGGCGGGCATGATTCAATATGGGTTTTGGCGGGCGGGCTGTATAACTAATCGAAGAATTTCAGCGCGCCGAAAAGCGCGCCAAAAACGGCAAAAAGAATCGCGCTGGCGACAATCAAAACAAAACCGCGTTTAACATCCTGTTTGGATTCCTCGTCGAACAAACCCGACGCAAACATACCCGTGCCGACGAATCCGGGAATAAGCGTCCACAGGTAGTACCATGAGTCAAATCCCATGTCGCGCGTTTGTTGATATGCGAGTATTTTTCCAATTCCCCAGATGATAATAGCGGGGGCGAACATATCGGGAGCGCCGAGCAAAGCGCCAAAAAGAAAAACAGCCGCGCCAAGCAAGATCAAAACGCCGGGCCATTGCGTGTACCAGATTGCAGCGGCGTGAAATTCGGGGATGAAACGGTCGAACATGAACCATCCGCCAATCAGAATGAGAAGAAAGAAAAACGAAAATTCAAAACGGTTTTCCCTAAGCATGAAACATATCCTTGCGTGAAGATTTATGCCGAATATTCCCTCATAACGCCCATGCCAGCATCAACCCAAAGATGGCGACGATCACGCCGATATGGAAAAACAGATTGCTGGCAGCGACGATGTTTTCTGGAATAACGAATTGCAAAATCAAATTCAACAGAATAAGCGCGATTCCAACAAGAGGCAGCAACCCCTTGCGGTGGGCAAGAAATTCAGAAAGGCGGTCGAGAAATTTGGACATTACGCTTCCTCCAAATCCTTTTCAACGTCGGCGTCGTCCAGCGCCTGCTTTTCTTCCATCGGCTTGGCGTGCCATGCAGAAAACTGCGCCAGCAGCCTGCCGGGGATTCGTCCGTGCATGACCATGCCGCCGCGTTCATGTTCCACGCGCTCCACTTGACCGAGCTCGTGAAAGAGCGAGATCAACGCGCCTTGTTGATACGGCAGCCGCACATGAATCGGCGAATAAGATTCGTACAACTCTTCGCGGATAAGATTGATTAACTCTTTTACGCCCGTCCCTTCCTGCGCCGAGATGGCGATGGATCTCGGAAACGCCTTCAACACTTCCCGCGCGGCTTCGGGGTTTCGCAGCAAATCGGATTTGTTCAACGCGGTCACCATCGGGATATGATCCGCGTCAATTTCCTTCAAAGTATCCTGCACCGCCTGATATTGATCCAGCGCGTTGGGATGCGAAATATCCACCACATGCAAAAGCAAATCGGCTTCGGCGATCTCTTCCAGCGTGGCGTGAAAAGCCGCAATCAACGCGGTGGGAAGTTTTTGAATGAAGCCGACCGTATCGGTAAACAGAGCCTGTTCGTTGCCCGAAAGTTCGACGCGGCGCGTGGTGGGGTCGAGCGTGGCAAAGAGCTGGTCGGCAACGTATACATCCGATTTTGAAATATGATTCAACAGCGTGGATTTGCCCGCGTTGGTGTATCCTACAAACGCGACGGTGGGAATGCGCGAACGCTTGCGCTGCGCGCGGTACCTCATGCGATGCGCTTCCACTTTTTCCAATTCTTTTTTGATGTGGCTGATGCGTTTGCGGATGGCGCGCTTATCCACTTCGAGTTGAGTCTCGCCGGGTCCGCGCAAGCCCACGCCGCCCGTCGAGCCGGCGCGTCCGCCGCCGCCGCCCGCCTGACGTTCAAGATGCGTCCATGCGCGGGTCAGTCGCGGCAGATTGTATTCATACTGCGCGAGTTCCACTTGCAGCATCCCTTCGCTGGTATGCGCGTGCTGCGCGAAAATATCGAGGATGAGCGCGGTGCGGTCGAGGACGCGCATGCCCAGCGCCTTTTCCAGTTCGCGTTGGTGGCGCGGAGATAACTCATCGTCGAAGATAATCACGTCGCTGAGGGTTTCTTCCGCGAGCGCTTTGAGTTCGCTCACTTTGCCGGGACCAATATAAGTGACGTTGTGCGGACGATCCAATTTTTGGGTGAGCTCGCCGACCACATCCACGCCGGCGGTATCCGCGAGTAACGCGAGCTCGGCAAGCGAGCCTTCGAGCGAGAGTTGCTGTTTTGCGCCGCGAATTTCCGCGCCAACGAGAAAAGCGCGTTCGCGCGGAGGGGTTGTCGAGTGGGGAATTTTCTTAGCCATCTGTTTCCTTTGGGTTTCACGTTTGAACGTTCAAACGTTTGAACGTTGGTCTTCTAATTTGCTCTGTTCGATTTCACCGAACAATTTCGTCACACGCGGATCATTTGGCTCGGCGCGCGTGGGCAACAAAATATGAAAAGTGGAACCGGGCAATTTCACTTCGTCGCAGCCTTCAGACTCGACCCAAAGCGCGCCGCCATGCGCTTCGATGATTCCTTTTGCAATAGACAGCCCCAGCCCAGGTCCGCCGCCCTTGAATTTGGTCTTGCCGCTGGAATGTAAATCCGTCCTGCCGAGTTGCCCGAACTTCTCGAATATCTGCGTTTGGTGTTTGGGCGAAATGCCAATACCCGTATCTGTGACGGTAATTTCGATAAAGCCGGGCAGCATCCGCCCGTCAATGGTGACAATTCCGCCGTCGGGCGTGTATTTGACCGCGTTGGTTGCGACGCTGTACAAGGATTGATACAGGCGTTCCGAGTCGCCGTAAATCATCAGGTCGCGTCCTTCAAACTCATTCACGATCAAATGCTGCTTGCGCTGCGCGACGATATTCTTCAAATCGTTTTGCAGCAGGCTGACCAAATGCGAAATCCATAACGGCTGGATATTTAATTTGAGCAGGTTGTTGTCTATCAACGACACGTCAAGCATGTCTTCGATAATGCGGCGCATACGCCCAATGCCGACGCCCATGCCTTTCAGCAAACCATCCATTTGCATTTGACCCGATTCTTGCATCATATCCGCCATCATGGTCGCGTACCCTTCAATGAGCGTCAGCGGGGTTTTCAATTCGTGCGCCGTGACCGAAATAAAGTTCGACTTCTTGTGATCGAGTTCTTCCAGTTTTTCCTGCGCTTTGCCAAGTTCGTTCGAGATGTGCGTTACGCGCGTCTCCATTTCGTAGCGCACCACAACGCTCAAACTATGGGTAAAAATCGGCGTGACTGCGGCAATCAGTTCCAGCGCGTCTTCCTTATCCAGCGCCTCGCGCGCAACTTCGATAGTCAGCGCGACGATTCGATTCATCACGAAAGAGACATAATAGCCGCCCTCTTCCAGATTCGTTTCGGTAGGAGAACGCCCCCAATCGTAGAGGATGGGATCAAGCCACGCGGTATTTCCCGTCACGACCGTTTGTTCGAGCAGGTCGTAAAAGCGATCCAACTGCTCCATGAAGCCTACGCGCACCCCCTCGCCGCTCGCCAATTCGTGCGCGACGCGCTCCACCCATGCGGGACGTATTTGTCGGAGGGATTCTTGTATCGCCATGCCTTAAGTGTACGCCCTGTTTATCCTTTTGAACAGTTTTGTAATAGAATTCTTTACGCGCAATCGTTATTTTATCCAAAGGAGAGAAGATGAAAAGATACCCGATTTATTTACTGGCTTTGATGTTGGCGGCGTGCGCCGCCGCGCCGAACCTGCCCGCCGCTCTGCCGCCCGTTACTCCAATATTGATCCAACCCTCAGAAGCCCCCACGCAGACGTTAGTTCCGTCAGAGACGGCGGCGCCAAGCCTTACGCCCACCCTCCTCCCCACTGAGACGAACACGCCAACTCTTGTTCCCGTCGTAGAAAGTTTAGACGCCGTTGTGACGGCGGAGAGACTCTCATGCCGTTACGGTCCCGGCGCGGAGTATCTCTATCTCTATGGTTTGAAGAAAGGCGCAAATATCAAACTCATCGGGCGCGCAGACGGAAATAATTGGGTAATGGTCGCGGGCAAAAGTCTATGTTGGGTAAACGCGAAGTACCTCGAAATCAAAGGCGATAGACTAACGCTCAAGGCGACATACCCCGAAGATTACAGATTACCCGTTTCTCCATATTACGCCGCGCCGATTGTATTGAGCGCAACGCGCAGCGGAAATTCCGTCACCGTGAGTTGGGGCGAGATCGCGCTGCGTCCCGGAGACGAAGAGGATGAGAATATGTTTATCTATATTATCGAGGTGTGGCGCTGCGAGAATGGAACTCTGATCTTCGATCCGCTTGCGTCTAACTACCCCGAAGTAACTTTTGTAGACGAGGCAGGCTGCGCCGCACCATCTCACGGGCGGGTTTTCTTTCAGGAGAAACACGGGTTCGCGGGTCCGTCGGAGATTCCATTTCCGTAACGGTTCGCTGTAAGCGCACAACAAAAACTCCGAGTTCTTCTGAACTCGGAGTTTTTGCGTTGGCTCCTTGCCTAGGACTTGAACCTAGAACCTAGCGGTTAACAGCCGCTCGCTCTGCCAATTGAGCTAGCAAGGAAAGCGACCGACATTATACGGACAAGCATGTAGAATGTCAAGTAGATTTTGGCGCAATCTTAAATTCATCAAGAATCAGTCAAGGGGAGATTTGACGGCAAGCCCGCCGCGCTGAAGAACGTGCGTATAAATCATGGTGGTTTTCACGTCTTTGTGTCCGAGCAATTCTTGAACGGTGCGGATGTCATATCCGTTTTGAAGGAGATGAGTTGCGAAAGAATGGCGGAAGGTGTGCGGGGTGACGCGCTTTTCTATTTTTGCAAGAACGGCGGCTTCACGGATCGCTTTTTGGAGAGCGGTTTCATGAATGTGATGTCTTCTTACAATTCCCGTTTCGGGATCGGCGGTAACAGTAGATGCGGGAAAGGCATATTGCCAGAGCCATGTTTTATTGGCTGCGGGATATTTTTTTTCGAGCGCGTAAGGCATATTGACAGAGCCGTACCCGCGCGCAAGGTCTTTTTGGTGAATGGCTTTTACGCGGGCAAGATGTTCGCGCAATGTTGGGACAATGCTTTCGGGGAGGGGCGTTTCGCGGTCGTCTCCGCCTTTGCCGTCATAAACGAGGAGTCGGCGATTTTCAAAGTCTATGTCTTTAACGCGAAGGCGCAGACATTCCATAAGGCGGAGTCCGCTGCCGTACATAATCTGCACCATGAGTTTATAGCTGCCCGTGAGGTTGGCGATAACGGCGCGGGCTTCGT
>JAQTWR010000193.1 GCA_028689195.1 Anaerolineales bacterium
CCGTCGTCGCGTCGCCGCAAGCCGTCTACGGCATGGAAATGGAAAACGCGCGCGGAATTTTTCTCGAAGAAACGCCGCAAAAAATGGCGCAGGTTTGCTTGAACCTTTTACAAGACCCGGAATTGAACAAACGGCAAAGCCTCTTAGCCCGCGAACAAGTCGAAAAAAAATTCGGCTACCAAGAAACATACGTCCGCCTCGCGCAAGATTTGCTCGCATTTTCCGCCAGCCAAAAAGAGAGACGCGCCCAATGAAACTCGTCGTCGTCTCGCACAAAGAAACCTGGCGCGACCCATCCTCGCCGTCGGGATTTTCCACCGTCGGCGGATTTCCCTTTCAAATGAAAGCCATCTCCGAAAACTTCGACGAGACGCGCGTAATCGTTCCGATAAGAAACACGCCCCTGCCTTTCGGCGCAAAACCGCTCGTCGGAAATTGTCTGAGCGTCGTTCCGCTGTCCGAACCCAAAGGCAAAGACTTGGAGCGCAAAATCCAAATGCTGATGTGGATTCCGCGCCACCTGCCGACACTCTGGCGCGAGGCGCGCCGCGCAGACGCAATCCACACCCCGGTCGGCGGCGACATTGGCGTCATCGGAATTTTCATCGCGCTCGCGCAGCGCAAGCGGCTCTTCGTCCGCCACTGCGGAACCTGGGGAGTTTCCGCGTCCATCGTAGATCGCTATCTACAATTTTTTCTCGAACGCATTGCGGGAGGAAGGAACGTCGTCATGGCGACGGGCGGCGCGGCGACCCCGCCCTCGCAAAAAAATCCAAACATCAAGTGGATTTTCTCGACCTCGCTATCTCGACAAGAATTAGATTCGCTGCCGACCGCGCAAGTCTGGCAAACCGAAAGCCCGCTTCGGCTCGTAACGGTCGGCAGACTTGTAGCGGGGAAAAATATCGCCTCGCTCATCGAGGCGCTGCCGCTCATTCAAAAAGAATTTCCAAACGTATTTCTCGATATAGCGGGAGACGGCGAAGCGCTATCCGATTTACAAAAATTGGCGGAAAGAAAAAAAATCGCAGACAGGGTAATTTTTCACGGGAACGTTTCTCATGCCGACGTACTGCGGATTCTTTCAAACGCGCACATCTTCGCGTTCCCAACATTCAACGAAGGCTTTCCCAAAGCGCTGCTGGAAGCGATGGCGTGCGGACTGCCCAGCGTCGCCACAAGCACGTCCATCATCCCCGCTTTGATTCAAGGCTGCGGAATAACCATGAGCCGCCCAACGCCAGAAGCCATCGCCGACGGCGTACTTGCCATACTCCGCGACCCAACTCAAATGGCAGCCATGTCGCAACTTGCGCGCATCCGCGCAAAAGAATACACGCTGGAAAAATGGCGCGACACAATCGGCGCGGAACTTCAATCCGCGTGGGGAAACCTGAAAAAATGAATCCGCTGTTAACCCGCGCGTTTTATTACACAGGCGCTCCCTCTCTTGCGGGAAAATGCTGGGCGCAGCGTAAGCGATTTGTGATCATGTTTCACGGCATTTCCGCCCGCAAATATGATTCTATTCATCAAGACGCCCAGCCGCGTCTTTCCTGCGCCGAACTGGATTCCATCCTTCAATGGATCAAACCGCGATTTGACTTCCTCACGCCGCGAGAATTTTTCGACACGGAAAAAATCGGAGTCCTGCTCACCTTCGACGACGGTTTTGCCAACAACGAAACCAACGCGCTGCCCGTATTGGAACGCCATCAAGCCCCTGCAATTTTTTTTGTTACCACGCAGCATGTGACCGCCCCACGAAACTGGCTACCCGCAACTCGACGCTCGGCGCAAAATCACTGGCGCGACCTGTCGAATATTGAAGACGCGCTCGCCGCCGACTTCTTCGATGGCATGAGCGAAAATCAATTGCGGCGCTGCGCGGAACATCCCCTCATCACAATCGGTTCGCATACGCTTTCGCATCCCTTCCTGACGCAATCCGACCCGTCCGCGTTGACGTTTGAATTGACCGAATCAAAACGTCTGCTCGAATCGCTAGCTCAAAGCCCGATTGATTTTTTCGCCTACCCCACCGGCGACTATAACGCGGCGGTCATGGACGGCGTAAAGAATGCGGGCTACCGCGCCGCCTTCGCCGTAGACAGCCTTCGACTTGGCTCGCCTATCTTTGAAATTCCCCGCGTCGGTTTGTACAGCGCCGATACAGCCTACCTCGCGTTGAAATTAAGCGGACTTCACCGCCCGCCCCTATCGCCAAGTTTATGCAAAGAAAAATAAAAATCGTCTACCTCATCGGTCAGCTGGGATTAGGCGGCAGCGAACGCCAGTTATACCTGCTGCTGAAACATCTCGACCCGTCGAAATTTGAGGCGGCTGTCATTGTATTCAATCCCAGCGCTTACGTCACGTTAGACGAGGCGATTCGCCAATTAGGATTTCAGGTCTTCGCAATTCCCGAAAGCCGCCGAAGTATTCTCCCGCGCCTGATTTATATCTACAAAGTATTGCGCCGTCTCGCGCCGGATATTGTCCATTCATGGACAATCCACGACAATCCATACGCAGGAATCGCGGGCTGGCTGGCTGGCGTAAAAGTCCGCTGGGGTTCGGCAAGGGATTCCATCCACGCCAAAGGATTTGGCGGTTTGCCCGCCTTCTACAAATGGCTGGCTTTCAACATCGTCAGTCGCATCGTAGTTAATGCAGAATCCATTTACGAAGAATTATCGAGCAAAGGAATAAGCGCGAACAAAATCAGCCTGCTGCCCAATTGCGTAGAAATTTCCGCCGACGCAGAACCGATGGAATTATCCCAATTTGGCGTACCTGAGAACGGCGCGCTGATTGGCTTAGTCGGAAACCTCAGAAAGAAAAAAAATCATTTCATGTTCATCGAGGGCATGGAGCGGGTTTTATCGAAACATCCGAACGCATACGGAATTATCGTCGGGCAGCCAATTCCAGACGAGATGGAATATCACCAGGAATTGAAAACAAAATTATCCGACTCCAAATTGGCGAAGCGCGTATTTTTGACGGGATTTCGAGACGACGTTCCCGCGCTAATGCGGCAGATGACGATTTTCTGCATGACTTCAGATTACGAAGGGACGCCAAACGCCATCCTCGAAGCGATGGCTGCCGCCAAGCCCGTTATCGCAACCAGAGTAGGCGGAATTCCGAACATGGTCGAAGACGGCGTCAGCGGATTTTTAGTGGAGGCGGGCGACGCAAATAGTTTAGCCAACGCCATAAACAAATTATTACTCGACCCCGCGCTGGCTGAAGCGATGGGACAAGCGGGCAGGGAAATTGTCGAAGCGCGCTTCGGCTGCGGGCAAGTGATCGCGCAATTGCAAAATCTATATTATGAAGCCGTCCATGTCCGCAGATAAAACAGACGTTCAAATCGCCGCCGCGCAGGAAGTTGACCCCGCCGACCTCGACTCTTTTTTGCGCCGCATGTATCCGCCGCCCAAAAGCGATTTTTTACAAAAAAACGGCGGCTGGCAGCACGGCAAAAATGACCGTTGGGTTTTGTTGAAAGAAAAGAAAATCATCGGTTACTGCGCGGTTATTCCAGCCAAAATCAATATGCGCGGAACGATTACGCAAGCCCTGTGGTGGGTTGATATTGTGATCGCTCCGCAATTTCGCGGCTGCGGCTATCAAACCCTTTTAGATCAAAAAATGCAGAACTCGGCAAAACTCAAATTGGGTTTTCCAAACGAACTGGCGGCAAAAATTCACGCCAAACACCGCTGGGGCGTGCGCGAAGATTTTGAAATTAGATTGCTGCCGATATATCCACTTCATATTGAAGCGGTGCGGCGCGCCAAAGGATTTACGGGAACGCTTCTTCGGTTCGCGGCAAAGTTGATTTCGCCAATCTATTACGCACTATTGAAAAACGCCTTGAAGTTATCCAAACCAAAAAACGTCTTTCGCATGGAAACGGCGGATATTCAGGCGCTGGAAAATATCTACATGAAATTCTACAAAGCGGATATGACCACAACGGCGCGGGATGCGGATTATTTTCAACGGCGATATTTGGACGCGCCCAGCGCGGACGAATTGACTTTCTACGCGGCGGGAGCAAAGGACGCGCCAACCCACTACCTGATTGCCCGACACATCCCCGCAACAGCGGATAAGCGCGGCGTCACGCGAATCCTCGACGCGTTTGGGAATTTTGAAGACGCAGACAAAATAATCGCGCTGGTAAAATTCGCGTCGCTGGACGCAGCACAAAAAAGTTCGGCGCAGGTTACAATCATGGTCACGCTTCCCGCATTAAGAAAAGCGATATTGCGAGCCGGCTTTTGGGCGGCTGGAAAATCGCGCTTCTGCTGGACGAGCGAATCGAAAGAACAAATGCAAAACCTCGCCGCCCAAGCGTACTGGGTTCTTGGCGACAGCGATAACGATACGCCGAATTAAATTATGACGCAAAAAATCACACCCTCGCGATACAGGCCATTGAATCAAATTACAGAAGAGCGGGAGAAAGCGAACGCGGAAGATATCTCTTCAGGCGCGGCGCTTTTCTTTATTCTGTTGCACATTCCGCTGGCGCTGCTTTTCAAGCAAAATACTATTTTCCCCACCTTGCACGCGCTCGCTTCGCTTGGATTGGGTTTGCTGTGGCTGGCAAGCGACCGCGCTCCAAAGCGGATTATTCTTATGATCGCCTATATTACCGGCGCGGAATTGCTATGGCGCGGGACGAACGCGAGCCTGTTTTACGAGTTTGGAAAGTACGCCGTTATTCTTTTGCTGTTTCTGGCAATTTTGAAATTTCGCGCGCTGCTCAAATCTTCAAAATGGTCTATTTGGTATTTTCTCTTGCTAACGCCCTCGATACTGGTCATGCCATCTTTTGACCGCGAAGCGATTTCATACAACCTTGCGGGACCGCTCGCGCTGGCGATTGCCGTCGTATTCTTTAGCGTTCAGACGATTACGCCGAATCAACTGCGCGGCATTTTGATCGCGCTGCTCGCTCCCGCCGCGGGGCTAGGCGGATTAGCCTTCCTCGGCATCGCCACAGCAGACACGTTGAAGTTTGTCGCCGCGTCCAGTTTTCAAACCGCCGCGGATATTGGACCGAACCAAGTATCCGCTGTCCTCTCGTTAGGCTCGCTCGCGGCTTTTTATTACGCCCTGATCGAGCGGAAAATTTTCTACCGTTATGTTTTTATCGGCTTATCGCTTTGGCTGCTGGCGCAAGCGGCGTTGACGTTTTCGCGCGGCGGCATTTGGACGACTTTGGGCGCGGCGTTTATCAGCGGATTTTATTTGCTGCGAGACCGCCGCACCAGAGCGGGATTTATATTCGCGGGTATTCTCCTCGCTTTGTTGAGTTACTTCGTGGTCATCCCCTTTTTGGATAATTTTTCCAATAACACATTGAGCGCGCGCTTCAGCAGTTTGGATTCTACGGGGCGTTACGAAATCATCCAAGCCGATTTGATGATCTTCAAAAAATTCCCCGTCTTCGGCGTTGGTCCAAATCAATCCCGCCCATACCACGCGCTCACGTTCCGCATCTCGAACGCTCACACCGAATATTCGCGGATGTTATCCGAACACGGCAGTTTTGGATTGCTCGCGTTGATTATTTTGGCGGCGGCGTCTCTCCGCAGATTCTTTATGAACGCCCCTCCGCTTTCAAAAGCGTTCATCACGGGAATGACGGCATGGACGCTGTTGTATATGATTCACGCGGCGACGCGGCTCGTCGCTCCGTCATTTTTATTTGGCTTGGCTGCCGCGACATTTACTTTTGCCGAAAACGCCGCCCTCCAAAAAGACACGGTCCCGCGCCGCCGATGAACGTTTTGATTGTGACGACAGAATGGTCTCGATTCGAGGG
>JAQTWR010000194.1 GCA_028689195.1 Anaerolineales bacterium
AGCGGGAGGAGTTTCTTCTGCAATTCGGGCGTGAGATAGATTAACAGGTTGCGGCAGCCGACAATATCCAATTTGGTAAAGGGCGGATCCATGATAATGTTCTGCGGCGCAAAGATGACCATCTCGCGGATGGGTTTCGTTACCTGATAACTGCCGTCCGCTTTGATGAAGAAGCGTGCCAGCCGCTGCGCGGAAACATCCGCGCTGATGTTGGCGGGGAAGACGCCCGCGCGCGCCCGTTCGATTGCTTGCGCATCCAGATCGGTGGCAAAAATTTGCAGGGCGATATTCTTCGCGGGTTTGATCTTCTCCAGCGCTTCTTTGAAAATGATCGCCAGCGAATACGCCTCCTCGCCAGTGGAGCAGGCGGGAATCCACGCGCGCAGCGTTTGATTCGACTTGCCAGCGGAAATCAACGCAGGCAGGACTTCATCCCCCAATTGTTGCCAAGCCTCGGGGTCGCGGAAAAAATTCGTCACGCCGATCAACAACTCGCGGAAGAGCAATTCCACCTCCTGCGGATTCTCACGCAGGAAGCGCACGTAATTGGCGATCTTATCAATTTGGTGCAGCCCCATGCGCCGCTCGATCCGGCGATAAATAGTTGTCTTTTTGTATAACGAAAAATCGTGTCCGGTTTGCGCGCGTAATAAGATGACCACTTTTTCCAACGCGCTTTGGGCGGTCTGCGTTTCAATGGCGGGCTGGGTGATCAATGGCGCGTGGCGCAGATAGGCATTGATTTTCTCCGGCAGCAAATCGGCGGGCGCGACGACATCCGCCAGCCCGTCGTCCATGGTACTGCGCGGCATTCCGTCAAACTTGGCGGAGGATGGCTCTTGCACAAAGACCACGCCCGCTTTTTCCTTGATGGCGCGCGCGCCGAGCATCCCGTCCGAGCCCATGCCCGAAAGGATCACGGCGACGCTATGTTCCTGTTTATCCTCTGCCAGCGAGCGGAAGAAGAAATCAATCGGCAGGCGCAATCCGCGCGGCGCAACGGGATCGAGCAAATGCAAAACGCCGTGCAAGATGGACATATCCTTGTTGGGCGGGATCACATACACGTGCGCGGGTTTGACGCGCATCCGATCCTTGACCTGCGCCACCGGCATGGACGTGCCGCGCTGGAGCAATTCCACCAACACGCCCTTGTGCGTCGGGTCGAGATGTTGAATGATGACGAATGCCATACCGCTGTCTTTGGGCACGTGGGCAAGGAAAAGTTCCAACGCCTCCAATCCGCCCGCCGACGCGCCAATGCCCACGATGGGGAAGGTGGATTTTGCGCTTTTAGTTTTTGTCGCTGTTTTTTGAGGTTTGGCGGTTTTAGGCTTTACGACAGGCTTCTTTTTTGAAGGCATTTCGAATCTCCGTGATGGCAAGCGTTTTTTTTCGGGGGCATGAGATTGCTTCGCTCCGCTCGCAATGACATGGTTGACAAAGGCAATCGTCGCTTTGCAAGCGACGGTTAACTGCGAGTTGTCCATAAATGTGCAGGCGAAATATTTCCCCAACAAATCGTTACGATTTATTATAACTCTTATCAGCGCGCGTCAGAATTACGCATGTTACGCGGTCTGCAGACCTTCAGCAACAAACCGTTCAAGCCTCCGCGCAGTTAGCGTAGGGGCTTGAATAGCGCTTTGATAACGTCTTCCGTATTTTCAATCAACCCGCCCGCGTCTATTTAATTTATCTTAAAGAGGCGGGATGAGCAAAATCAGGCTGCGAATCGCTCGCGCACTTTCGCCGCGATCTGATTGTCCGTCATATTGTCCATGGTTTCAATATCAACAACGCGCTCCTTAAGCCCATCCTTCTCCAGACGTTTCGCAAGTTCATTCTTGGCATCGCCCGGACCAAATATCTGAATCGACTCTGCATCGCGAATATGAGCGATGATGTCGTCAAAGTAATTACCAAGTTGCGCGTCAAGTTTTTTGCCGCGAATCGCCTCAGTTGTTTGCAGCCCATCCTTCCGCGAACCACCTGCGAAGCGGATCTGCTTTTCGGCGTCTGATTTTATGCGGGTGATTTGCTCGCCATTGTCTGAAAGCGCCACGACAATCGCTTCGCGATGGTCAATCCATAAACCAATTTGTTTTTTCATAAGAATCTCCTTATCCATGTTTGGATGAACTGATTTTTTTGAAATCAATGTATCCCCGTTCAACGTCGACATCCAATAACTGCACGTGAATCCGGTCGCCTACATCTACACCTTCAAAGCCTTTTACAACTTTGCCTTCGGCGGGGACTTTGAGCAGCCGTACCCATGTGCCTTTCACCGAAGCGCCTGTCACAATCGCATCGAATTGCTCGCCAATCCGCGCTTCAAGTAAAAGCGCGGCGGCAGATTTTGCAACGTGCCGTTCCACTTTTTTCGCGGCATCTTCTGCTTCTGTGCAATGAACCGCCAAAGCATCCAAATCATCTTTGCTGTACGGCGCAGGCTTTCCTGCCAATGCCGCTTTCAACAAACGTTGGGTCAGCAGGTCGGGATAGCGGCGATTGGGCGCGGTGGAGTGGGCGTAGTCTTTAACGGCAAGCCCAAAATGCCCCGGGACGTTTCCATCGGGAAGTTCGGCGACATATTCGCCAGAGCCCAAAAGTTTGATCACCGCCAAAGACAGATCGGGGAAGCGCAGCGGGTCGGCGGCTTTTTGTTGGATGAGAAATTCTTCCAACGCTTTGGAATTTGGAATGGATGGAAGTCCGAATTTATTCTCTGCGGCAATTTCAACGATCCGCTCCCATCTTTTGGGGATGCGTACCACGCGGCGGATCGAAGGGAATTTATGCGCGGAGAGATAACGCGCGGTCACGCCGTTCGCGGCGATCATAAAATCCGCGATGATTTCCTTCGCGCGATTCTTTTCCTCGACTTCGAGCGCGCGGATTTGATCGCCATCGAAAACAGGTTTCGCCTCGATGGTTTCCAAACTCAACGCGCCATGCACGTGTCGAAGTTTTTTCATCTTTTGCGCGACTCGATCTTGTAATTGTATGTTCTCAGCCAAACCCTCCACATCAGCGACCTCTTTGGGCATAGCGCCTTTTCCTTCCAACCAGGCAGCCACGCTGTTATAGGCAAGCTTCGCATGATTATTTACCCGCGCCCGATAGATGCTGGAATTTTGCAGCGAGCCGTCTGCGCCGATTTCCATTTCAATCACAATGGCAAGGCGATCCTCATTGAAATTCAACGAGGTGATGTCGGTGGATACTTTTTCCGGGAGCATGGGAAATATTTCCGCAGCCGTATAGACCGAGGTGGTATTATGGCGCGCATGTTCGTCAATCGCCGACCCATCGTGGACAAACGAGTCTACATCCGCGACGGCGACCAGAATCCTTGTCCTATCTTCCGACATCGCCTCGGCAGCGGTAAGTTGATCCAAATCGCGCGAGTCATCGTTATCAATGGAAGCCCAGAGAACCTGCTGATTTACGCGGACTGTGTCGCCATCGAGCGTGATCGCGGGTTTGTGTTGCTCCAGCTCGGCGAGCGCTTCGTTGGAGAAATCGGGGAGTAAGTCCCGCTCAAGCATAGCCCGATGCGCAATGCTTTTTAAAATTGCGCGATGGTTTTTCTCGTGTGTATTCATGCTGATATCCTTTTCACGTTCACGTGATGCCGGCGAAAAAATCATTAAATATTTTCAAGCGCCATGCGATTCCTGTATCCGTTATATTCAGGCAGCAGGCGATCATATTCCTCGTCCATCAACGGCGACGAGATCATGAAGTCTGCCGTGGAGCGATTACAGGCAATGGGAATATTCCACACGACCGCCATCCGTAAAAGCGCTTTGACGTCCGGGTCGTGGGACATGGATTCAAGCGGATCCCAAAAGAAGATCAGAAAGTCTATATCGCCTTCCACAATCTTGGCTCCAATTTGCTGGTCGCCGCCGAGCGGTCCGCTCTCCAGCCTATGAATGTGAAACCCGAGTTCCTTTTCCAACAATGCGCCAGTCGTGCCTGTGGCATATACGGTGTGATGCGCCAGAAGGACTTTGTTGTATTTTGCCCACTCGACCAGGTCGCGTTTTTTATTGTCGTGCGCTACAAGGGCGATTTTTTTATCGCGTTCGAGCATGATTTTGTTTTGTTCCATTACAGTTCCTTCAATCAAGTGATTTATTTTTTTGATTACGGTAATGTCTTGAGATAAACGATCAAGTCAGCGAGATCGTCGTCGCCGATATTCCAGCGCGGCATATCCATACTCAACTGCGTGCCGTCAGGGTCTTGACCTTTTACAACCGCAAGGCGGAATTTTTCGGCATCGAATTCCCCTTGCAAGGCTGACCAGCGAATGTCTTTGGCGGTCATCGTTTGCATCATCCCCATGTTATGCGTGCCGCCTTGTCCGCCGGGACCGTGACATGAGTCACATGCCAATCGTCCATTTCCCACACCTGCACTTGCGCCAGGTGCAAGTGTCATCCCGCCGTTTGACGATGGTCCGCCCACGTAGGTGATTTCCGTACCGCGCTCGCTTGTAGCGGTGAAATAGATGCGTTCGCCGTTTGAATTAAAGGAATCTGTTCTGCTGGCAGAACCAGCATTGGGTCCCATTCCCATTCCCGTTCCCATCCCAATTCCCGCTGGCTGCGCGCGCGATGTACAAGATGCAAGCAGCAGGACAGTAATGACGGCAAATAAGTCTTTAATGACCATTTTTATTTTCTGATTCATATTCGTTTTCCTTTATGATTTTAATGATGACTGAATTCGCTCACGGTGCGCAAGAAACTGATTACGTCATCGCGTCCCGACACGCCGAGCATCTGGTCTCTTTCCATGACAGGCAGCTGATTGACGCCGTCGCGATCCATTTCTCCCAGCGCGTCCGCGAGTTCCGCGTCAGGGCGAATCCATTTCATGTCCGCGACGGGGATCATCACCTGCGCGGCTGTTTTCGTTGCCCAATCGGATGCTGGAATGGCTTTGACGTTATGTAAGGTTAGCAAACCGGCAACGCTCTCATCCTGTTTGACTACCAAACTGCGCTGCCCATTTCCGAGGATATGTTTATTGATTAATTGTTCCAAAGTAGTATTAGGCAAAATGGAAGCGTAATCGCGGCGCATGGCGTCCGCTACGTGATGACCAGCCAATACGTCATGGATCGTTTGCTGGTGGATTTGTGCGGAGGCGGCGTTTTCGAGGAACCAACCAATAAAGGCAATCCATAAGCCATTGCCGAAATTACCGTTGAACACTTGCCAGACTCCCAACATGATAAAACCATAGGCAATAAAACGTCCCACGTTCGCGGCGATGAGCGTGGCGCGGCGCAGGTTATGCGTGGTTCCCCAGATAAAGGCGCGGAAGACGCGTCCTCCATCCAATGGAAATCCTGGAATTAAGTTGAAGAGTCCCAGCGTGCCGTTGATGTATGCTAAATATTCCGCGATTGCCAGCAGCGGAGCAAATCCGCTGACCATAGATTGCAGCAATCTAAAGAAAATAGCCAGCGCAAAACTGGTGATGGGTCCCGCGATGGCAATCCAAAATTCAGCGATGGCGCTGGGCGGTTCGGAACCAATTTGCGCGACGCCGCCAAAGATGAAGAGCGTAATGCTGCGCACTGGAATTTTATAGCGCAAAGCCACGACCGAATGTCCCAGCTCGTGCAGCAGGACGCTGACAAACATCAAGATTGTTGTCGCCGCGCCAACGATCCAGTACTGCGCCACAGCCCAGTTCTTAAATTCCAATGGAAAGTAACTGGTGGCTAACGACCAAGTCAGCAAGGCGAAGATCAAAAACCAAGAGTAATCCACGCCGATTGGGATTCCGAGAATGCGCCCCAGAGAAATTGTGCTGCGG
>JAQTWR010000195.1 GCA_028689195.1 Anaerolineales bacterium
CGGCAATTTGGAAGGCTGGCAAGCCGTTCAAGATTTAGTCGCGCGCCGCGCCGATTTGAGCGGCGCAGAAAACGAAGCGCAAATGGATTTGGTTTACCGCGAAGAGGGACTCAAAATCATCGTGGCGTATCCCGTCCGCTATGTTTTGCTTTCGGGGTATCGCTTCTTCATGCTCTGGTTTGACTGGCGCGTCAGCGAAGCCTTCGGCTACCCAATGGGATTTAATGAATACGCCATGATGGTCGTCCAAATGATTTTGCTTGCGCTGGCGTTCGTCGGCTTGCGGGGCAATTTGCAAATTACATGGTCGCTGTGGGCGAGTCTTATCATGGTCACGCTGGCGTATATGGCGGTGGATAGCCGTATGCACTACACCAGCCCCGTCATGCCGTTGGTGATGAGTCTTGGCGCGGCGGGGCTGATGCGAATTGGCAAATCTATAAGTGGATAAGTTCCTTCGCCTCAGACCAGACCAGCGCGAGCGCGATGATTCCGCCGACGGTCATACCGATTAGCGCGGTGATCAACGCGCCGCCGGGGAGATATAACGCCACAAGGTAGGTGATCGCGCCGCCAACTGCCGCCGCGATCAATCCTTTGAACATAGAATTCCCAACGCGGATCGGTTCGTGCGTGCGCTTCGACAGCCATGTGAACAGGACAATCGCTTCGATCAGCAGCGCGATTTCGGCAAAGGCGATGACGGGCGCGCCGATATTCTTGAAGAAGGCAAGTCCCGCCCATCCAATCCCGATGAAAATGACGAGGCGCAAACCTACCGCGTAAAGCGGATACATCGGTTCTTTGCGCGCATAGAATGAACGCGCCGCGATTTCGTGAATGGTGTAGCCTGTCAGCGTCATCAAATATGCGCGGGTCGTCCATGTGATGAGTTGCGTTGTTGCGGCGTCGAACCCGAAGACGGCGCGCACCAGCGGGTGAATCCCTGCGGACATGACCGCCGCGACAGGCAGGGTCAATGCGATTAAGATTCTGAGCGCGCGTTCAATCGTATCGCGGAACTTTGCCCACTCGCCGCGCGCCGCGAGTTCTGAAAGCGCGGGCAGCATGGCGGTTGCAATCGCGGTTCCAAGAATCGTTTCGGGGACTTGCATCACCATCCATCCCAAAGTCAATGAAGTGACCGCGCCAATTTGATCCAACCGCGAAGCGAGATTGTCGCGCGCCAAAACGATGATTTGAATCCCGCCCATTGTCAGCAGGCGCGGCGCCATTAATTTCAGCGCTTCGATCAAACCCGTGTGGCGCAGATTCAGCGAGGGCGTCCAACGGAATCCAAACTTGAACAGCGCGGGAACTTGAACGAGCAGATGCAGCGCCGCGCCGATAATCACGCCGTACACAAGTCCGTGAATTCCAAAACGCGGCACGAGAAAAATCGCGCCAAAAATCTGCCCGATGTTGTACATGCTGGGCGCGATGGCGGGCAACACAAAATGCTGATTGGCTTGCAGCGAAGCCATCACCAACCCGCTGATGGAGAATATCACCGTGCCGACGAGGTTCAGGCGCATAAGTTCCGCGAGCAGTTTGCGCTGCTCCGCGCCGAAGCCCGGCGCGATGCCGAGTTTTGCGTCCACGATGGGCTGCGCGAAAACGGCGATGAGAATGGCGATAGAACCCGTTATCAAAAACGCGATATTTGCCACGCGCGAAAATAAATCCCATGCGGCGGCGCGGTCTTTGGTGGCGAGATATTCCGTCAACAGCGGAATGAACGCCATCGCCAGCGCGCCGCCTGAAATCAACGCAAACAGCACGTCGGGCAGGTTGTTCGCGGCGTTGAAGGTGTCCAACATTCCAACCGAGTCTGAATATTGCCGCGAGATAATTCCCGTGCGGACAAAGGCGAAGACTTTATCCACTAAAAAGAAGAACGCGATGATAAGCGAGTTGGTCGTAAGACGCGAGAGTTTTTTCATTTGCATCCTCTAAAGAGACAGTCACCTTTAAGGCGACTGTCTCTTTTGATCAATGCTCGGCGGGCGGCTTGGATTCAATGCCGGGTAGTTTATCGGCAAGTTGCTGTGTTTTGTGAATCAACACGGGCAGGCATTGCGGGCAAATTTGTTTCTCTTCGCCTTTGAATGTGATTGCGATCAGGGGTATAACTTCGTCCGTGCGGTTGCAGTTGATGCAAGTTTTTTCGTTCATGGTTTCTCCTATGGGTTTATGTCATTGCGAGCGGTTTTTGCGAAGCAATCTCCTGCTAATAAGGAGATTGCTTCGTCGCAAAGAACAAGAACGCTCCTCGCAATGACGGAAACTAAAGCGTTCCTTTATACATTCCGCCGTCTACGTTGAGCATAACTCCCGTGATGTACGATGCGGCGGGGCTGACGAGGAAAGCGGCGGCGTTGGCGAACTCTTCAGGCTGACCCAGCCTGCCAAGCGGACTCTGCGCCGATTGTTTGCGCGTTTCTTCTTCGACGGTGGATTGGTTCGCGTTCGCGCGCGCGGTCATTAATTCGGCGACGCGCTCCGTTTCCGTCCAGCCGGGCAATATCGAGTTGAAGCGAATCCCTTCGCCGCCGAGATCGAGCGCGAGCGATTTGGTCAAGCCAATGGTCGCGGCGCGGATGCTGTTCGATAATAACAGATTCGCAATCGGTTGCTTGACCGATATGGAGGTGACGGTTAGCACGCTGGCGCAATCCGATTTGCGTAAATGCGGCAGCGCGGATTTTATCAGCCGCACATGCAGCATCAGGCACAGGTCAATCCCTTTTTGCCACGCGGATTCGTCGAGCGAATCAATTGTTCCCGGCGGAGGTCCGCCCGCGTTGGTGATGAGAATATCCAATCCGCCGAAAGCCGCGACGGTTTGCTGAATCAATTTTTCAGGCGCGTCAATTTGGCTTACGTCGCCGGCAAGCCCAATTACTTGCGCGCCTGTTTCCTTGCTCATCTTTTCCGCGACGCTTTTTATCTTCGCTTCGTCGCGCCCGTTGATGGCGACCTTGCATCCTTCTTTTGCGAGCGCGAGCGCGGCTGCATATCCTAATCCGCGCGAAGAGCCGGCGACAAGCGCGATTTTGTCTTTGAGTCTTAAGTCCATTGTTCCTCCAAAATATGTTTACAGGTTTAAAAGTTGCAGGTCGCAAGTCGAAGGTCGGAAGATTTTGACCTTTGACTTTAGACTTTCAAACGATTTCGATCTTCGTATTCCACACATCGCCATCCGACCAATTGGCTTCCACCCATTTTGCCACAGTTTGCAGCGCGGATTGTAAAAATGCGGCTTCGTTTCCAATCATCGCGCAGACGATAACGGCTTCATCCCATTTATCCTGCAAATCCATTTCCGCGACAGAGACGTTGAACTCGCGGCGCAGGCGTGAGATAAGCGGCTTGATCCGTCCGCGCTTTTCTTTGAGCGAGGAACATGCAGGGAGGTGCAGGTGAATGGCGAGGGTGGCGAGCAAAAGATTGTCTGAGATTGTATGGTCTATTTTTCTTCCCGCCTGATAATTTCTTGAAGGGTAGCTGCTAACATGGGCAGGTCGTCATTAAGTGTCTGCCAAATAACTTCGAGGTTGATTCCAAAATAACGGTGGACAAGTTTGTTTCTCATGTCCGCCGCATCCCGCCAGGGGATTTCAGGATATTTTGCGCGAATTTCTTCTGGAATATTGCGCGTGGCTTCCCCAATAATTTCGACGGCTCGTATAACAGCGTAAACTGTTTTTTCATCTTTGCTGAAAGATTCATAGTCCATGTCTTCGATAAACAGAAGCGCCCTGTTTGCGTTTTCGAGCATATCGCGCAGATAATCAATATAAACTCGGCTCGTCATACAGGTTCCGCTTCGCTTAATATTATTTTTCCGATGGCTGGTTTAAGAGAGTCTTTTAACACCAAATCCACTTTTACCCCTAGAATTTCTGAAAGATGATTTTCGAGCCGAATGAACTTCAATAGACTTGGAGACTTGTTGAAGGTGACTAGAATGTCCAGATCGCTGTTTGTCTTTTCTTCATGGCGGACGTATGACCCAAATACTTCCAAAGCGGCAACGTGATATTGTTCCGCAAGCGCGGGAAGATTCTCATGGAGCGTCGCCTTGAATTTGTCCAACCGACTTGCGTCATTCATGCTTTTATTATACAACAGGGAAATTAATTTGTCCGCGCTTTTCTTTGAGCGAGGCGCAGGTGAATGGCGAGCATGATATCGTTTACAAGTTAGAAGGTTAAAAAGTTGGAACGTTCCAACTTTTTAACCTTCTAACTTGTAAACATTGAATTTACGAATTCCGAATTACGTCTTACAATCTCATTATGGACACAGAAACTTCCTACAACAAATCCCTCGATTACCTTTACTCTTTCGTAGATTATAGCCTCAAACATTCCTCAGAACTCGCCAAAGCGGATTTTAATCTTGACCGCATGTTCGCGTTGATGGAGTCGTTGGGCAACCCGCAGAATCAATATCCCATCATTCACGTCGCAGGGACGAAAGGGAAGGGGTCAACTTCCGCGTTGTGCGCTTCTGCGTTGCAGGCGGCGGGATATAAAGTCGGGCTATATACTTCGCCGCATTTGCTCGATTATACAGAGCGCATCCAAATCAACGGCGAGCCGATTTCGCATGAGCAACTAAACGAACTGGTCGAGGAAATAAAACCGCATGTCGCAAAGATTGAAATGCTCACCACCTTTGAAATCACAACCGCGCTGGCGTTCATGGCGTTCGCAAAATACGGCGCCGCCGCCGCAGTCTTTGAAGTCGGCTTGGGCGGTCGGCTCGATGCAACCAACATCGTCGCGCCCAATGTCTCGGTCATTACGTCGCTATCTTACGATCATACCGCCGTGCTTGGAAACACGCTCGCGTTGATTGCAGGCGAAAAGGCGGGCATTATCAAAAACGGCGCGCCTGTAATTTCGTCTTCGCAAAACCCCGAAGCCCTCGAAGTCTTGGAGCGCGTAGCCAGATTGAAAGGATGTAAGTTGACTTTGATTGGGCGCGACATAAAATTTGAATTTGTCGAATCATCATTGAATGGACAGAAATTCAGAATTCAGAATTCTGAATTCAGAATTCCCCTGCTCGGCAGCCATCAACTTGAAAACGCCGCCACTGCCTATGCCGCGCTCAAAGCCAGCGGAATTCCGATTGCGGATAAACACATCCAAAAGGGATTTGCCCAAGTCAAGTGGCGCGCGCGATTTGAAATTGCGCGGCTCGCCCCTACCCTCATATTTGATTCAGCGCACAACCAGGATTCCTTCGTCAAGTTGCGCGAAACGCTCGATACCTATTTCCCCGATAAAAAAATATATCTCATCTTTGGCGCGTCGGAAGATAAAAATATCCCCGGCATGTTCGCGGAGATGAAGTCCAAAATTCAAAAAATCATCATCACCCGCGCCGACCATCCGCGCGCATTGGATGCGGAGAAAATTAAAAAACTCGTGGACGAACTCGGCATAGAATCAGAATCCGTCGCGCCGGTCGAATCCGCGCTAAAGAGGGGATTGGCGTTAGCGTCGAACGACGGCTGTATCGTCCTTTCCGCCGGCTCGATGTTTGTCACCGCCGAAGCGATGAAAGCGTTTCGGGAAATCTCATAGACCCGACAGGTTTCCATGCAACATTCATTAATTGGGTATCTATGATTTTCAAGAACTTTGACCAAAATTTGCCACAATGAAACCTGTCAGGTCTTATTTTTTTATTGGAGTCCCATGACCACTCTCGCCCAAAAAACGAAACAAAATGTTCATTGGCAATACGCTTTATGGCTTGCCATCTTCACCGTGTTTTACAACGTCGTCGAAGGAGTAGTCGCCATCTATTTTGGCGCAAGC
>JAQTWR010000196.1 GCA_028689195.1 Anaerolineales bacterium
GTATTGCACTTTGCGACAGAAATTAGCCAGATATGTTCGCAAAACATTGTCCTTTTCTAAAGCCGTATATATGCACCATCTTGTCACGCGCTGGTTCATCGTTGAATACAATTTAGCCATTGCTCGATATCATGTACTTTGAACCACTACCTGTTTTTTTTCGTTGTCGTATTTGGGAGGAGGCAGGTGTGGGTTTGTAGTTGTTTCCCGCGGTTACGCTAATTTAACGTCCCTCGACTTTGCCCAAATAGCCAAAGTCGAGGGGCGTCTGAGTCTCGCAAGTTACTTCTTTTTCTTCACAACCTTCTTTGTAGGCTTTGCCACTTTCTTTGGAGGTGCTGCTTTTTTCGCAGGTGCCGCTTTCTTCTCCACCACCTTCTCCTCCTTCACAAACCGATCCGCATCCCACGCCACATTCACGGAGGTAATCTCCTCGCCCGCCTTCAACTCGACAATATGGTCGCCCTTGCTCGCCGCGCGTTTGCGGACAGCGACCGCGTCCAGCCGCGTGGATTTCGGCGCTCCCTTGCTCAAATGGATGGTCGCCATGGCGTTCGGTTTGCCCGAAGTCACGCCCGCGATAAATTCCTTCTTGGAAACCGCCCACGCAACCACGCCCTTGCCGTAGCGTCCCTGCCTGGGGAATTCTTTTTCCGCGACGCGTTTCGCTTTGCCGTCATTCAACAGGATGAAGATCTCACCTTCAGCGGGGAGGATTTCCATGCCCGCGACTGAATCCTGATCTTCGAGTTTGATTCCGTTCACGCCCGCGGCGATGAGTCCCATCGGGCGGACATCATCTTCCTTGAAGCGGATCGCCATCCCGAGTTGAGTTACCAGCAGCACGTCTTTCTTTTTGCCATCCGTCAACCCGACCCAGCCGAGCACATCGCCTTCGTTCACGCGGACAAGCGTAAAGGTTTGAGCAGAGGGACCAGGCAATTCGGCAACTAAAGTTTTCTTAATCATGCCAAAGCGTGTACAAGTAATGACGCACGTCTCTTCGCCCAAAGATTTTTTACTCGCAGGCAGCGAAAAGACCGCCGCGAGTGAATCATTTTCGGTCAGCGGACAAACTTTGTAATACATCGAGCCTTGACTCAACTTCTCCGCTTCGGGCAGCAGATGGACGGCAACCGCCGCCGCCTTGCCCAACTTGCTGACAAAATACACCGTGTCCGTCGTGGAAGCCTTGACCAAAAATCTTGGCGCGTCGTTGCCTGATTGTTTCGGCTGCTTATCATCATGCGTGCGCGAGACGAGTCCGTCAGCGGTCACGCCGACCCACACAGTTTGCTCGGGCATCAAGTCAGAGGCGGTGAGCAGTTTGCCCACCTTGCCCGCTTTCAAACTGATGATCTGCGTGCGGCGGCGGTCGGCATACGCTTCTTTCACTTTCAACAATTCATCCGCGACCACGCCGCGCATCCGCTTGGGATTTTTCAGCAGGTCGGTCAAATCCTTGATCGTGCCAGTCACTTCTTTATATTCGGTTTCAATCTTCTTGCGTTCGAGCGCGGCGAGTCTGCGCAGTTGCATATCGAGGATCGCGTTGGCTTGCAGTTCGCTCAACTTGTAGCGCTTCATCAACTTCGCGCGCGCGGCGTCCACATCCGACGCGGAGCGGATCAACTCGATGATCTCATCCAGATTTTTCAGCGCGACCAGATACCCTTCGAGGATGTGCGCGCGCGCTTTCGCTTTCGCCAAATCAAATTCCGCGCGGCGTTTGATGATCGTGATACGGTGTTCGATGTACACGCGCAGGGCCTGCTTCAACGTTAGCGTGCGCGGCTCGCCGTCCACCAGCGCGA
This sequence comes from Anaerolineales bacterium, assembly GCA_028689195.1. Lineage (GTDB taxonomy): Bacteria > Chloroflexota > Anaerolineae > Anaerolineales > Villigracilaceae > Villigracilis. The sequence continues at coordinate 1,815 of JAQTWR010000196.1, forward strand.
GCAGGTTGATCCCGAACGTGGTTTGCATCGGCGTGCGTTTGTACAACGCCGCGAGCACTTTTTCGGGTTCGGCATTCTTCGTCATTTCGAGCACGATTCTCATCCCCTGCCGATCCGACTCATCGCGCAGATCAGACAGCCCTTCGAGATTGCCATCGCGCGCGAGTTCCGCAATGCGCTCGATCAAACTCGACTTGTTGACCATGTACGGGAGCTCGGTCACAATAATGCGCGACTTGCCGCGCTCCATTTCTTCCATGTGCGCTTTCGCCTGCACCGTGATTCGTCCGCGCCCCGAACCATACGCGGCTTCGATTTCCTCGTCGCCTTTTTCTTCAATGATCAATCCGCCTGTTGGAAAATCGGGACCTTTGATGAATTTCATCAACTGCTCGACGTCAATGTCGTCGAGTTTTTCCCAGCGGTCAATCATGTACACCAGCGCGTCCACGACCTCGCCGAGATTATGCGGCGGGATGGAGGTTGCCATACCAACGGCGATACCCGTCGCGCCGTTCACCAGCAGATTCGGAATCGCGGCGGGCAAAACGCTCGGCTCTTCGAGCGTATCGTCAAAGTTGGGGTTGAAGCCGACGGTATCTTTATTCAGGTCGAAGAGAATATCCAACGCGGCGGAGGTTAAGCGCGCCTCGGTATAACGCATCGCGGCGGGCGGATCGCCATCCACCGAACCGAAGTTGCCCTGACCATCCACCAACAGCGTGCGCATGGAAAAATCCTGCGCCAAACGCGCCATCGCTTCGTACACCGACGAGTCGCCGTGCGGATGATATTTGCCCAGCACTTCGCCGACGATACGCGCGGATTTTTTATAAGGCGTGTCGGCGCGGATGCCCATGTCGTACATCGCGTAAAGAATGCGGCGCTGCACGGGCTTGAGTCCGTCGCGCGCATCGGGCAGCGCGCGCGCCACGATCACGCTCATCGCGTAATCGAGATACGATTGCTGCATTTCCTTGTCAATATCTATTTTTCTTACAGTACCGAGATCCATGTTAGCTCCAAGCAGGTGACGGTCATCTGGCAGATGACTGTCACCTGAATTAATGTTCTATTTGCGCCGCCTATCTTACGGGGAAAAAAGTGATGCGTCAAGCGTTGATCTATACCCGTGAGGCAAGTCTTATTCCTTCTTTAATTCCTGCAAACGCTTGGACAGGGCGCTTTCGATGTCTTTATATTTGAACTTGCCAGAGAGATTTTCCAACTCATAAGGGTCGTTGACCAGATCGTACAATTCCGTCTCGCCGGTTTCATATTCGACATATTTCCATTCCGCGTTGCGGACGGCGTAATACTGCGGAATCATTGCGCCGACGCCCTCATTCGTGCGCCAATGTTCGAGCAGGATGTCTTCGCGCCATTTCGCATCGGGGTTTTTCAACAGCGGAACGAGACTCGCTCCATCCACTGTGTCTGGGATTTTCGCGCCTGCAAGTTCTGCAAATGTCGAAGCAATATCTATATTCGCAACGATTTTCGTCTCGACACGATGCGGATAATACTTAGGCGCGTACGCCACAAATGGAACTTTGATGCACGCTTCGTAGGGACAATTCTTCGTCACGCCAAAACGGTGATCGCCCAGCGTCATGCCGTTATCTGTGGAAAAGATGATAACGGTGTTCTCTTTGATGCCCGCCTTTTCGAGCGCGGATAAAATCGAAGCCACGCCGTCATCCACCGAAAGCAGCGAGCGGAGAATCTGTTTGTGGGCTGTATCAATTTCGGCAGGCGAAAGCGGCGAAAGTTCTGCGATATATGCCGGTTTATCGCTGACGTCTTTTTCGTTGAAGTTCGGCGGGCGATATTGAACCCAATCCCAATAATCCTCCCCCGCGCGGAAGGAATCTTTGTGGCGCGACGCGGAAATATACGGCGAGTGCGGATTGTAATAGCTGACCATCATCATAAACGGTTCATCGCGCGAATCGCGGATGAATTCGAGCGCGTTACGCGTGACCACATCCGCGCTGAAATTATCCTTTGATTTTTCGTACATCACCGCCGTTCCGTTTTCAGACATGCTGAAGTCGAAATAGTATTGCATGTTGCCTTTGTCTTCAACGGTGGTGAGATTTTTGCTAAGGAAGGATTTCCACACATCCCAGCCGGGCGGCACATATCCATAAGGCTGAAGGTCTTCATATCCATTTAGGTATTTGCCAAAATACGCGGTGCGATATCCGGCTTCGTGAATCCAAAGCGAAAGCGCTTCTTTATCCCTAAATCTTGTCGCGCCGCCCAGCGGAAGCGTATTTGTGTACACCTGATGGTTATGAACGTATTCCCCCGATAAAATGCTGGCGCGGCTCGGACAGCACAACGGCGTGGTGGCAAATGCGTTATCGAAGACGACGCCGTTTGCCATCAATTCGTTCTTGACCGTCGGCATGTAATCAACGGTGTGATAGGGTTGGTCGTCGGTGAAAAGGAAGATGAGATTCGGGCGCGCGTCGCTCATCCGCGCTGCGGAGGCGGGCGAAGGAATGTCCACATCGAAGACTTTTGCCGGGTGACTGAGCATGGGCGTAGGCGGGGCGTACGGCGTAGGCGCAGGCGCGCACGCGGCGAGTATAAACAGAAATAGAAATAATGAGGCGCTGATGATTGCCGGCGTAGAAAAGGAAAGCCTGCCGCTCATCGCGTAATCGAGATGCGATTGCCGCGTTTCCTTGTCAATATCTATTTTGCGTACGTTGCCCAAATCCATGTTGACTCCACAAGCAGGTGACAGTCGCTTCGCGAAGCGACTGTCACCTGAATTAATGTTCTATTGCAGCGCATATCTTACGGGGAAAAAGAGGATGCGTCAAGTAAAAAAAACGGACGAGCGTTTGGCTCGTCCGTTTTTTTGCTACGGTTTGAAATTGAGCGTTCTTTGAACGCAAGCCCCGCCTTGATTTGGCTGGACGCATAGCACGATCCACGCGCGCAGGTTGCGATTCGTCAGGTCATAGCCAAACGGCGCGGAACTGATGAAAGTGGATTTGCCCGGGCGCAAAACCGCAAGGGAAGTTGACCAGGCGCAGTTGTTGACGTATTGAAATCCGTTCGCCGTTCTGGAAACCGTTACATTATTTTTTATATCTTGCACCACAATGGTCATCGAGCGGAACGCATAATCGCCGACATTTTTTACCGCGAATCGGTTCCACCATTTTTTGTTGCAGGTTGCCAAATCTTTATACGCCGCGTTGAATTTTGCGGCGGGCAGCGCCGTGAACGTGGCGGTGGGCGTGAATGTGTGCGTAGGCGTTGGCGTGGGTGGCGGCGTGAATATAGGAACCGTCGAGACGTTTCCCGTTATGGTCGCGTATTCGCCCCATACCCAGCAAAAATCATAGGCGTAATCGGGGTTGCGGATGTACCAATATTCGCCCGTCGCGTCGCGTCCGTAAATCTGCGTGGACACCCCGACCGTAAACGCGCCGACAATGGGGTAGGCTTTCCCCGGACCCGCGCGGCAATTCGTATTCACAGAAACGCTGATTTGCGGAATAAGCGGCGTGAACGTAAAAACGGGCGTCGAAGTTAAAGTTTGCGTCGGGGTTAATGTTGGCGTTTCGGGAGTGTGCGTCAGGGTTGGCGGCAGCGTCATAGTCGCGGCGGCGGGCGCGGTTCCCGTCAAACTGGCAATGACGGTTTCAACAATGGAAGTGCCGATTTTCCCCGAATCGGGTACTACGCCGAAATCAATCGAACAGGCGAGAGCGGCGAGTACGACAAGAATATATGAAACGTAAATGCGCGTAAATCGTGACATGTCTACTCCTCAGAGACAAGAGGCGGAAAACCTTTGAGTCTCCTTTATGAGGACGTTCGCGCGCGGCAACTTGTTCCATCATAATGGCGACGCAAAACCATTTTCCGCAGTAAGCCCGCTTATGGTTTGAACGTGATTGTCCTCGACATGCAATCGCCTTTTTTGCCCTTCTCTGTGCAAACCGTAATTTCGGCGATCATTTTTCTATCGGTTGGATCGTAGTTGAAGGGC
>JAQTWR010000197.1 GCA_028689195.1 Anaerolineales bacterium
CCGAAATTCCCGCGCCCGCTTCGGGCGTAGTTCTGCAAATCATCGCGCAGGAAGGTCAAGCCGCAAAGGTGGGAGAGTTGCTGGCGGTCATTGGCGAGGCGGGGGAGAAGGTTTCTGATGTGTCTGAAGCGTCTAAAGAGTCAAAGGTCGAAAGCGCTGCCCTGAGCGAATCGAAGGGTCAAAAGTCTGAGGCGAAACCTGCGACCTTCGACCTTCAACCTTTGACGGTCCCTCGACCTGTGACCGACCTCGGCTTCATCTCCCCTGTCGTTGCAAAAATCGCCGCAGAGCATGGCGTAAATTTATCGCAAATACAAGGCACGGGCGCAAGCGGACGCATTACGAAGAATGATGTCTTAAGTTATGTCGAAGAGTCCAAAGTCGAAAGTCAACCCACTCGACCTTCGACCCTTGACCTTCGCCCCGCCAACCCGACACTTGACACCTTAATCAAACATACTTCCATACGAAAATCCATCGCGCATCACATGGTCGAATCGAAAGCGATCTCGCCGCACGTGTTGACCGTGATGGAAGCGGATATGTCGCGCGTGGTCAAACACCGCGCCGCCAATAAATCCGCGTTTGAGCGCGATGGAGTCAACCTCACATTCACGGCTTACTTCATGGCTGCCATCGTCGCGGGATTGAAAGCGCATCCAATCGCAAATTCATCATGGAGCGACGAAGGCGTCATCATTCATAAAGCGATCAATCTCGGCATGGCGACTTCGCTCGGCGAAGAAGGCTTGATCGTCCCCGTCATCAAAGGCGCGGATAATTTATCGCTGCTGGCGATGGCGCGTTCGGTAAACGATCTCGCCAACCGCGCGCGGAATAAAAAACTGCAACCCGACGAAGTCAAAGGCGGCACGTTCACGCTCACCAATCACGGCATCAGCGGCTCGCTGCTCGCCTTCCCAATCATCAACCAGCCGCAGTGCGGAATTTTAGGAATCGGCGCGATGCAAAAGCGCGTTATCGTCATTGACGACGCGATTGCGATTCGCCCGATGACGTATCTATCCTTCGTATTCGATCATCGCATTTTAGACGGCGCGACGGCGGATTGGTTTTTGATGAAAGTAAAAGAAACTCTGGAAAATTGGAGTTAGCCCGTCATTGCGAGGGCGCTCTTGTTCTTGCCCGAAGCAATCCTTTCGCATATTTGGAGATTGCTTCGTCGGGAAGAGCGCCTTCCTCGCAATGACAAAGGAGAATTGGCAATGACAAACTTCGACAAACGCGCAAAAGATTGGGATGCAGATCCCAAAAAAGTGGAACGCGCCCGCGCGATTGCGGAAGCCATCCGCAATATGATTCCGCTTTCGCGGGAAACCTCCGCGCTCGAATATGGCTGCGGAACGGGGTTGCTCAGTTTCGCGCTGCAATCCGATCTCGGTCAGATCACGCTCGCGGATACTTCACAGGGAATGTTGGATGTACTCGCGGAAAAGATTCAATCCTCAGGCGTGAAAAATATGCGCGGATTAAGACTCGACCTGGCGGTTGATCCGCTCCCCGCGCAGAGGTATCACATCACATATTCGTTGATGACCCTGCATCACATCGAAGATACAAACGACATCCTGAAAAAATTCAACGCCATCCTCGAACCCAACGGATATTTGCTCGTTGCCGACCTCGACAAAGAGGACGGCTCTTTCCACACCGACGGCACAACCGACGTGCATAAAGGTTTTGAGAAAAATGAATTACAAAAACAAGTAGAAGCCGCAGGATTCACAAATATAAAATTTACGACGGCGTATGTCATCAAAAAGAAAATTGGCGATGAGGAAAAATCATTCCCCGTATTTTTGATGTCGGCGCAGAAAAAATAAATGACGGTCAAAATTCTTGAAGGCGCGCTCGAAGCATATTGGGAGCAAGGTTGGGAAGGACGTATTGACTTCGCTTTTCAATTTGAAGGCAACGCGCAGCCTTTCTTGCTGCAAAACGGATATTCCCTGACCATTTATGATGTGGATGAAAAAATATTATGGTCGGGGAAAATTCAATATGTAAAGCGCGGATTTTTCGACAATCACAAACTCAACGCAAACATCTGGTCGTATGAGAAACAAAAGGGCGTTTCCTACGCAGACTGGATGGATTGGTTCTGGCGAAATCCGCCATTGAAAGCAAAACTTGAAATTGAAGAATAGACTTCTTGCATAAGTCAAAAACAAGCAAACCTTTGCCGCAGATTTCACAGATTTACACAGTTTTTTTTGAATTTATCCATGAAATGCTTTTGAAGCGTGTAAGGCGAGTTATTAACACGCCGCTTCATCCACGATGGTTATTTTATCTTCCTTGTTGGGGACAACGCACAAAAATTCAAAAGGCTCGTCGCCAATGTTTTGATAAAAATGCGGAACGTCGGCGGGGATGAAAACCACGTCGCCCGCGTTGACTTCATACTCCCGCCCGCCAACGCCAATCTTTGCATGTCCGCGCAGGACGTATTGCTCATGTTCCACCGCGTTGGTGTGAAGCGGCATCCCGCCGCCAATTTGCATGGAAAATTTCCGCAGCGCGAAGTTGGGTCCCTCTTGCGATGAGATCAATACTTGAATGGTCGTATCCTTGCCGGCGGCTACGTTTTTTGCTTCGACTTCGTTTGTATGTTTTACGGTCATGGGGCGCCTCTTTATTTGCAGAATATTTAATCTGAATCATATCATACGGCAAAAGAGCTAAAAGCTGGTAATGACGGCGACTTGCGTTAATGAGCGAACCCCGCGGCAAATCAGCGCGCCTTATTGATTGATATAATACCGTAATGTTTAAGGCAACGCCTTTTTCCATTATTATATTTTTTGCGTTTGCCATCAACGCCGTTACATTTACAATCAGTTGGCGCAGAAAAGATTCAAAAAGCGGATTGTATTTTGCGCTGGGTATGTTGGGACTCGCCATCTGGTCGTTGGGCGCGGCGCTGGATTATGCGGCTATTTCGCTGGACGTAAAAATCTTCTTTGCAAAAATAGAAGCGATTGGATACCTGAGCGCAGTCCCATTGATCGCGCGATCCATCATATCCTTTGCGGGGAACGACCATTGGCTGAAAAAGAAATGGTTCAAGGGGGCGCTCATACTCATTCCATTGATCAGCATATTGATCGTCTGCACCAACGAATGGCACGGCTGGATGTGGGCGGGGTTTGAGCCGCAGGCAAATCATATTTTCGTTTTCAGGCGCGGACCAGCGTACGAGTGGATGATAGCGGTTTACTACCTGCTGCTCGCTTTTATTTTCATGAATTTATGGATGGCATTCCGCAAAGGGTCGGATCTGACGCGGAAGCAAGCGCGGCTGATGATGTTCGCCGCGCTTTTTCCCCTTGCCTCTAATTTAGTCTATCAGGCTGGCTTTCGCAACATTAAAGGCGTGGACTGGACTTCCATCACCTTCTCGATAACAGGCACGATCATGTTATACGCGTTTTATGGAATGCGTTTTCTGGATATTATTCCCATCGCGCGCGACAAATTATTCAACAGCCTCAGCGACGGGATGATCGTGCTGGATAGGCAAAACCGCATCGTTGATATTAACGATATTGCTAAAAACTTGCTCCCGTCGTCCGCAATCGGGCAAGACCTGACGCAAATTGACCTGCTCCCCCCTTCTATTTTAGAATATCCGCTCGAAAAAGAAGGAAGGACAGAAATCGTCATCGGAGAAGTCGAAAAGCAATATTTCGACGTGCTCGTTTCGCCTTTGTATGACGAAAGGAAGGAAAACATCGGGCGGCTTTTTATGTTCCGCAACGTAACAGAACTTAAACAGGCGAATTTGGCGTCAGCGCAGCGCGTGACAGAAATTCAAAAATTACATCAAGAGTTGCAAGAATCACAGGCGCAGTTAGTGGAACAGCAGCGAGTGATGGCGACGATGGAAGAACGCCAGCGCATGGGGCGCGACCTGCACGATTCGGTCAACCAATCCATCCACAGCCTGATGCTATTCTCCGAAACGCTGACAGCCATGCTGGAAAAGAACGATACCGAGCGCGCGACTCAAATATCGCGGCGCTTGCAGGAAAGCGCGCGGCAGGCGCTGAAAGAGACCCGCCTGCTTTTATATCAAACCCGCACGGGAGAGCTGGAACGGGGCGAAGATTTCATCCGCCAACTGGAGTTAAGGCTGGCTGCCGTCGAGCGTCACGCAGGCGTTAAAGCGCGGATCATTCAGGAAGGTTCGCTGGATAACTGTCCAAAGGAATGGTATGAGAATCTTTTCTGGATCACCGTCGAAGCGCTAAATAATTCGCTTAAACACGCGCAGGCGTATCATATAAGAATCATCTTTCGCTGTTCTGCGCGGCAAATTGAATTGGAGATCGCCGACGACGGAAAAGGGTTCGACGCGCATACGCCGCACTCAGGCGGATTCGGCTTGCAGAGTATGCGCGAAAGAGCGGCGCTGCTTGGCGGAACGCTTACATTTTCATCCAGCCCGGGGAAGGGCACGAGCGTATTATTTCAGGCGTTGGTCGCTCGCGAACTTTAGTCTATAAGATTTTTTATTAGACTTCCTGCATAAGTCAACAACAAGAGAACCTTGCCGCAGATTTCACCGATTTGCGCGGATAAAGAACTAAAAAAAAAGAGAGTGTCTAACTTTGTGGGCTAAACACAAAGTCACGAAGACTCGAAGACGCAAAGAAACCTTTGAGGCTTGGCGTCTTTGCGCCTTCGCGTTAAAGAAAGCCCATCCTTTTAGACACTCCTAAAAAAAAACGGTAAAAACGACAACTTGCGTTATTTATTTTTTTTATCAGTAAAAATCAGCGTCTAAAAAAATGTTGTACGGTAGTAGAGAAATTTATTTGAGGAGCACAAATGACGAGAAAAATCATGATCATAGACGATCACCCGCTGATGCGCGAAGCCTTTCAATCGGCTTTTGCCATAGAAACGGATTTGGAGGTTGTCGGCGAGGCTGCCAACGGACTGGAAGCGCTGAACATGCTTGCGATGTGCGCGCCCGATATTATTTTGATAGACCTTTTAATGCCCGACATGGACGGGCTGGAAACTATCGAGAAAATTCTCAAACTGAAACCCGACGCGAAAATATTGGTGGTCACCAGTATCGAGGAGGAAGATCAGATCATGGCGGCGATGCAGGCGGGCGCGCTGGGGTATTTTCCAAAATCTGCGCCGCGCAAATTCCTGTTGGAAGCGGTTCGCAAAGTGGCGGATGGCGCGCCATATCTGCCGGAGGGAATTGCGATGAAACTGTTAAGAGGCATTCGCGGGATGAAAAAATCCGCTGTGAACGAGCCGCTTACCGCGCGGCAGGATGAAGTGCTAACCCTGCTGGGCAAGGGATATTCGGATGCGGAAATCGCCGCGCGGCTTTCTCTTGAAGAAGCCACCGTACGTTCGCATGTTCACCATATTATCCAGCGCATCGGCGTGGAGAATCGCGCGCAGGCGGTGGCGTATGCAAGCGGCGCGCGTAAAGCAAAGTGAACGGCGATACGAAATTAATTAACGTGAATAATGGATAAGCCAAAAACATCAGCATGTCACCCTGACTGAGGGAACGTTTTTCAGCGACCGAAGGGTCTCAAATGAGCCGTTCCGAGATGCTTCGGGGAAAAAAACGCCCCTCAGCATGACATAATCCCGTTATCCATTATTGACGTTAATTAACGGCAAGCCGCCGGATTCCCAAGGGGGAAATGATGTTCTTGTTTAAGCCCTGTTTAAGCGGCGCTTAAACAAACTTCCACAAAACTTAAACGCTACGTGGATGCGTTAAAACATCCGTCATGATATTAAAGGGGGCATGGAAATTTTCCCCGCCTCTG
>JAQTWR010000198.1:0-2946 GCA_028689195.1 Anaerolineales bacterium
AGCGGAAAACCGCCTGATTTTCTGGGACGCGCAAGAAGGTTCGACGCAATTCCGCGCGTTATGGGTTAATGAAGAAGTCGCGCGGTGTGAAATCAGCGCGGGCGTGTGCGAAATCTACGTGCCGTGAGCGCGCGTAAATAATTTAGCAAATCAAAGGTGAATTGGACATGAATCAACTTTTTATTTCATATTCGCGCAAAGATACCGACTTCGCGCGCAAACTCGCCGCGCAACTCGAAACAGAGGGTTTGGAAATTTGGGTGGATTGGGAAGATATTCCGCCGAGCGTAGATTGGATGAAGGAAATTCAAAAGGGAATCGAAGAATCGGATATTTTCCTATTTATCGTCAGCCCCGATTCGATTTGCTCGAAAGTTTGCGCGGAAGAAACCGCTCACGCGGTCGCAAACGGAAAACGCATTATCCCCGTCATCGCGCGAGATATTGACGTGAAAGAAGCGCCGCCCGCCATCACGCACTTGAATTGGATATTTTTCTCGCGTCCGCAAGACACATTTGAAGCGTCCTTTCAAAAAATATTGACTTCCATTCGCACCGACTTTGAATGGACGCAGGTTCACAGCCGCCTGCAAATAAAAGCGCTGGAGTGGGAACGCAGCCAGCGCGAAGATAGTTTTCTGCTGCGCGGCAAAGACCTTCAAGACGCGGAAGCGCAACTGGCGGTCAATAGCAGAAAAGACCCGAAGCCAACGGAACTACAAGTCAAGTTTGCCGCAGCCAGCCGCAGCGCGGAAAATGAAAGGGCGGCAAAAGAACGCGCAAAAGAATTGCAGATTCAAATGGAGCAAAAAGTGGCGTTGCGCCTGCGCCGCCTGACATACCTGATGCTTGGAATATTCACCATCGCGTTTGTCGTTTTGTTCTTCTGGTTGAACGAAGTCACAAGCGCGCTGGCGGTCAATTCAATTAAAGACCAGATGCTGGCGCTGGTAGAGACAAGCGTCTGTTTTATAGACGGCAACGAATACGCGGCTTTTCTCGACGAATTCCCCGTAGAGACCGACGCGGTGTACGAATCCGATTATTACTCGAAACTCGAATTTTTTATGCTCGACGTAATAGACACCAATGAAAATGTCAAAGCCGAAACCATACTGTATACCATCGCGGCGGGAAGCGCCGCGAACGAGTATCTACTCATCAATTCGACCGACGTGGCGGCGGATATTGCCTACAAAACGCCGGGGACCGCTTCCAACGAAAACTCCATCCGAATTGCCGGGCTGGAGAGTACCGCAACAGATACGACAGTTTATACGGACGAATACGGATCTTGGATTTCCGCCTGCTCGCCCATCCTTAACTCGGATTTAGAATCCGTCGGCGCGTTGTGCGCGGATTTCAACGCTCAATTATTGGAAGATACGCGCCAGAAAATAACGTCCGCTTTAGGGATTGCGTTTTTGGCGATCTATCCGGCTATGATCATTTTGGTCTTGTTTGGGACAAGGTCTATGTCGAAGATGTTAAGAAAAGCGGAATAAAAAACGCCCTCACCCTAACCCTCTCCCAAAGGGCGAGGGGACTCTCCTCTGCTTTCTGGGGAAGGGCTGGGGATGAGGAGACGGCAAATTATTTGTAAAACTTCTCGTTCAACTTAATGGCTGGAGTCAAGTCAACGACTTCGCCCGCCGATAAGGCGCGCGCGGTTTCGATTACGATTTTCTCGCCGTGATGATTCGTCGCTTCGTAGTGACCGGTCAAACCGGCTGCGTTGATAAACTCTCCGCCTTTGGCTTTGTACGCGTTCGGCGTTTCATCTACGGGGAAGATCGCATGGAAGGGACATTCCGGCACGCACGCGCCGCAGTCAATACAAGTACCCGGATCAATATAATAAGTGGGGTAATCGGAATTCACGTCGCCGGGATTGATGCACTCCACCGGACAAACAGACTGGCAGCCATTGTCGCGTAAACATAAACTGGTGATAACGTGGGTCATAATTTCTCCTTTTGCTTTGGATTATGTTTATAAGTCGCAACCAGATAAAAAAAGTTGTTTGACATTAAAAAATTCTCATAATCCAAAAAACCTTGACACTTCCCGATTTCACGGTGTAAACTCAGCCCGTTGCAAGAAAAATCCCAAAGAAAGGAGCGCACTTGATGATCAACACAACCTACACATTTCTCGCTGCTGTTGGCAAATTTTTGCCTTCTCGGAGTGCGCCTGTAGACCGCCGTTAGGTCTTTTCCCGTCCCTTGTTGTTATGGGCTGTGACGCACTCGTCACAGCCTTTTTTGTTTAATGCTTCAATGTCATTGCGAGGGCGGCGCGCTTCCGCCCGAAGCAATCCCCGTGCCCGCCAGGAGATTGCTTCGTCGGGAAAAACGCCCTCCTCGCAATGACGGTAATGGAGAACCATAATGTCAGAAACCACACAATCACAATACTTTGACTTCCGCGCTGCGCTCAGCGATAATCGCCTGCTCGGTTTATGGCGCATGATGGTAGATTACCGCGCGTCGTACATCGGCGCAACCATCGCGCTTGCCATCTCTGCGCTGGCGAAAACATCCGTATATTTATTACTGCGCTTCTTCGCAGACGATGTTCTAGGACAGGGCAAAATGCTCGGCGCGACGATGACCTCGACATTTTTATGGATCGGATTGGGATTCATCGGGCTGGCATTGATAGAAGGCAGCGGCGCGTTTCTCTCTGGGCGATTAGCCGCCTACACCGCGGAAGGAATCACCCGCCGATTACGCGACTTCCTCTTCGATCATATCCAACGCCTGAGTTTTGCCTACCACTCCGCGACCCCCACGGGCGACATCATCGAGCGCGTAACCTCGGACGTGGACGCGCTGCGCCGCTTCTTTTCTGAGCAAGCCATCGGCATGGGACGTATTATTCTGTTGTTCTTTATCAACTGGTTTGCGATTCTTTATCTCAACGCCAAACTCGGCTGGCTGTCAG
>JAQTWR010000198.1:2956-5814 GCA_028689195.1 Anaerolineales bacterium
CCAAAGCCTACGAAGATTATCAGGCGCAGGAAGCGATCCTGTCCACGACGCTGCAAGAGAATTTGACCGGCGTGCGCGTGGTGAAAGCCTTCGCGCGGCAGGGTTACGAAAAAGAGAAGTTCGATAAAGACAACTGGAAGAAATATATCAAAGGCAAGTTTTTGCTGCTCATGCACTCGCTCTTCTGGCCCCTCTCGGACATTGTTTTGACCACGCAAATGTTGTTTGGATTTGTGTATGCGGCTTATATGGCAATTCATGGCGAGATCACCGTCGGCGATTACATGGCGTACATCGGCTTGCTCCTGTGGCTCATCTTCCCCATCCGCAACCTGGGACGTTTGATTGTGCAAACTTCGACGGGTATGGTTTCGTATGCGCGGTTGATGGAAATCACCAAACAGACGCGCGAAGACTTGACCAGCGGAAAAGTCCAACCGACGGAGCCCGCGCGCGGCGAAATCGAATTCAAGAATGTCTCGTTCATCTACTCGGATGGGAAGCAGGAAGTCATCAAGGATATTTCCTTCCACATCAAGCCGGGACAATCCATCGCGCTGCTCGGCTCGACGGGTTCGGGCAAGACCTCGCTGGTGAATTTGCTGCCGCGCTTCCATGAATATACGAGCGGAGAAATTTTGCTCGACGGCGTGGACTTGAAAGATTATCCGCGCAAGTATCTGCGCGAGCAGATCGGCATTGTGCAGCAGGAGCCATTCCTATTCAGCCGCTCGATCCGCGAGAATATTCTTTATGGAGTAGGGCGCAGTGTGACGCAGGAAGAAATCGAAGCCGCCGCGAAAGCCGCCGCCGTGCATGACGTAATTCTCTCCTTCCCCGATGGCTACAACACCATCGTCGGTGAGAAAGGCGTCACCCTCTCTGGCGGACAAAAACAGCGCGTGACCATTGCGCGGACGATCTTGAAGAATCCGAAAATCCTGATTTTGGACGACTCCACTTCATCAGTGGACACCGAAACCGAAGCCGAAATCCGCAAGGCGCTGGATGATTTGATGGAACATCGCACCACGTTCATCATCGCCCACCGTATTCAATCCGTGATGAAGGCGGATCACATTTTGGTTTTGGATAAGGGTCAAATTATCCAAAAAGGAAATCACGAAGAATTGCTGACTCAATTCGGCGGCATGTATCGCAAGATATATGATATTCAAACAAGAATTGATGAAGAACTGGAACAGGAAATTGCGAGAGTGAACTAAAAAATAAGGATGAAGGCTGAATGATGAAGGATGAATAAAAGAGCAAAGAAAAGGTGAAATATGGAAAAAGAAACTCCTGTTGATTTACGCACACGCACCGGCGATTTTGCATTAAGAATCATTCGACTTTACGTCAGCCTGCCGAAGACAACTGGACAACTGAGGCGCAGGTTCTTGGAAAACAAGTCCTTCGCTCTGGAACTTCCATTGGCGCGCATTACCGTGAAGGTCATCGCGCAAAATCCGACGCCGATATCATCAATAAATTTGAGAATGCCTTGCAAGAACTTGATGAAACCGATTACTGGCTGGAACTGCTTATAGAGGCTCAAATTGTCCCTGCTCAGAAAATTGAACCGCTTTGTAAAGAAACCAACGAATTACTGGCAATCTTTACAACCATCGTAACAAAGATTAAGAATCGGACGAAGAAGAAGTAAATCGAAGGATGGCGTTTTTAAACATTCATCCCTCATCCTTCATCATTCATCCTTTTCCCTTCGGAGAACTAAAACATGTCAGACGAACTACTCGAACTCGAAGAAGAAGAACACACATCACAATTAACCGCGCCCGTCTTTAAGCGCATTTTGCAGTTGCTGAAACCACACTGGAAATGGGTGGTGGGATTTTTATTTACCATCGCCATCGTCTCCAGTCTGGATGCGTATTTTACGTATCTCAACAAACAGATTGTAGATCAAGGCATCAAACTCAATGACTTTGACCGCGTGATTCACATTGCGTGGATTTACGGTTCTTTCCTGCTGGTGCAATCGGCGGCGGTGTTCACGTTCATTTATCTTGCGGGCGTGTTGGGCGAGCGCGTACAGTATGACTTGCGCAAGCTGCTCTTCAACCACCTGCAGGATTTGTCGCTATCGTATTACGCCCAAAACGCGGTGGGACGACTCATCGCGCGCGTCACGTCGGATACGGGGCGCGTATCAGAGCTCGTCACCTGGGGCATCGTGGACAGCACATGGGCGGTGATGAATATCGTCACGTCGCTGAGTTTCATGGCATTCATCAACTGGCGGCTGGCGTTGATCGTTTCCGTCATCCTGCCGATCATGATGTGGGTGGCGGTGAAATTCAAACAGTATATTCTGGTGGAGTTCCGCACCACGCGCCGCACGAACAGCAAAATCACGGGCGCGTATAACGAGAACATTCAAGGCGTGCGCGTGGTGAAAGCGCTCGGACGCGAGGACGCGAATCTGGTCGAGTTTCAAGGCTTGACGACAACGATGTATCGCGCCGCGTATCGCGCCGCGTGGCTCTCCGCGCTGTTCCTGCCCACTGTCCAAATTATCGCCGCGTTCGCGCTCGGCGCCATCGTCTGGTATGGCGGGCTGCAAATCCAAACGGGACTAATCACCATCGGCGGCATTCAAGCCTTTGTCGCGTATTTGACGTTTATCATGTGGCCCGTGCAAGACCTCGCGCGCGTGTACGCCGAGACGCAGCATTCCATTGCGTCAGCAGAACGAATCTTCAAGTTGGTGGATACTCCCGCCGAAGTCCATAACCGCGAAAACGCGGTCGAGGCAAAGACCATGGTCGGCGAAATCGAATTCGACCACGTTGACTTTTTCTACGAGGAACGCAAGCCCGTGTTGAAAGATTTCA
>JAQTWR010000199.1 GCA_028689195.1 Anaerolineales bacterium
CATGAAGGGAAGGCTTTCTCCTATCTCAGCCTTCTTCATTCGAGAGGGGGCTGGGATGATGAGGACGGTTTTCTATTTTGCAAGAAGTTCTTTTACCGCCGCGCTGATCATATCGTTCGGCGCGCGCCCCGCTACTTTTGGCATGACGACTTTCATCACCTTGCCCATGTCGCTCAGGGCAGAGGCTCCCGTCTCGGCGATGGCGGCTTGCACCAGCGCGCGCAGTTCTTCGGCGGGCATGGCTTGGGGCAGGAAGGTTTCGAGGATTTTGATCTCCGCGTCGTTCGCTTCGATCAAGTCGGCGCGGTCGGCTTTCTTCGCCTCTTCGAGCGCCTCGCGGCGATTCTTGACTTCTTTTTGAATCAGCGCGATTACCGCAGTATCGTCGAGTGCGACGCGCTTGTCCACTTCCACTTGTTTGATTGCGGCGAGAACCATGCTCACCGTCGTCTTGCGGATTTTGTCGCCGCTTTTCATCGCGTCTTTCATTGATTCGTTGAGTTTAGTTTTTATGTCCATAATGCGATTATACCTTTTATCTTTATCTATGAAATCAAACGACGCGCGCGCTTTGCAAACTGGTTATAATGCCGCATGATTTTTTACGACGTAAAAAGTCTTTCGTCAAATTCGTCAACAAAAGGATAAACATGACAGGCACTTTTATTAATGTCGCCGCTATTTTAGTCGGCGGCGCAATCGGTTTGATTTTCGGCGCGCGCATTCCCGAACGATTCAAAAATACCGTCATCGCAGGCATGGGACTTTTCACCGCCGCGCTGGGGCTGAAGATGTTCTTTGAAAGCAAAAATCAAATGATCGTACTTGGCGCGTTGATTATCGGCGCGCTCATTGGCGAATGGATCGGCATCGAAGATTGGCTGCAATCTTTTGGCGAAACGCTCGAAAAAAATTTCTCGCAAGACGCGGAAGCGGGCGCAAGTTCCCGCTTTGTGCGCGGCTTCATGGTCTCTTCGTTATTGTATTGCATCGGTCCCATCGCAATTCTCGGCTCGATTCAGGACGGTCTGACGGGAGATTACAACCTGCTCGCGGTTAAATCCACGCTGGATGGATTCGCGTCCATCGCTTTCGCGTCTACGCTCGGCGTTGGCGTTTTATTCTCTTCGTTGATTATTCTCGTTTATCAGGGCGGGGTCAGCCTGCTGGCAAATCAACTCCACGCCATTATCACCGACCCGATGATGGCTGAGATGACCGCGACAGGCGGTATTTTATTGATAGGCGTCGGCGTCAGTAATCTGCTGGAAATCAAAAAAATGCGCGTCGGGAATTTCCTGCCCGCGCTGGCAGTCGCGCCGCTAATTGTGTGGATATTAAATTGGCTTGGAATATAAAAACAAAGCGGGCTGATACAAAATATCAGCCCGCTTATTGTGACTCCGGGGGGATTCGAACCCTCAACCAATTGCTTAAGAGGCAACTGCTCTGCCGTTGAGCTACGGAGCCATTCATCCAAACTCGCGGGCGAAATTATACCGCAAAGAAATATGCTGTCAATAAAAGAACGGAAAACGTCTATGAATACTCGCGCAAATTGGGTTGATTACGGAAAAGGGATCGGCATTGTCTTGGTAGTGTACGCGCACCTGTTAAGCAGCGCGTATCATGGCGGCGTCCAAATTCCCGAACGCTTTTTCAATCTATCAGACAGTATTGTGTACGGCTTTCACATGCCACTCTTTTTTTTCCTCTCGGGTCTTTTTGTGGAAAGCAGTTTCCGCAAGCGCGGCGCAAAAGACTATCTGCTCGATAAATTTGCGCGCATCGCTTATCCGTATATGATTTGGTCTGTTTTACAAGTCGGCGTTGAAGTATTATTTTCAAATCAAACGCAGCGGGGCGCGACCATATCAGATTTGTTCGCCGTGCTTTATCGCCCGTGGGGACAATTCTGGTTTCTGTACGCGTTGTTGCTGATGCATGTCGCGTATGCGGTCTTCAGCCTTTTCGGAAAATACTCGACCCTGCTGATGTTTGCCGCCGCCGCGTCGCTGTTTTTTTATTCGCCTACCATTAGCCTGATGGCGATTTTTGGATTTTGCGCGCACTTCGTCTTTTTCGCGGGCGGAGTCTTGTTTAAGAATCAATTCCTGCAAGCGGATAAATACAATATTCCCCTTTGGGTTGCGATATTGCCGCTCGTTGTATTGATCGGTTCGGGATATTTTATTTTCGAGAATCTGATCGCCCCCGCGCGCCTCGCGGGCGGCGCGCATCCTTTTTATTTTCTATATTTATCCATTCTTGGAATTGCCGCCTGCTCGGTTTTATCTCAATATCTTGCCAAAAGAAACGCGGCTCGATTCTTACAAACTCTTGGAAGATATTCGCTGCAAATATATCTTGTCCACATGCTGGCGGGCGTGGGAATAAGGATGATCTTGCTGCGCGTTTTCGGCGTTCAGCATTGGGTCGTTCATATCGTCGTCGGCGTGACGTTTGCGCTCGCAGCGCCGATCATTCTTCAAAAAATATCGGACAGGTTGAACTTCCCTTATTTGTTTGAGCTGCGAAGCGGCTTCTTCAAAACCAAATGATAGCCAATCGCGGCGGGGTTTTTAGCCGCGTCGGGAGATTTCACGAAACCATTTCCGACGAGCGGTTTGAGCGCCGAGGTCAGACCTTCGATCAATATCAATATGCCGCGTCCGAGCCAGCGCGGAAAGCGCGGGAGTTTCGGCAAAACCCAAAAACGCAAATTGCGCGTCGCTTCGCCGATGAAAAATATCGGATCGTAATATCCCTCGAGTAGCGCAATTTCAAAACCGTGTTGCTTTGCAAGATCAGCCAATGCGTAATGAGTGTAACGGTAAAAATCGAACGGCGCTTGATGCGTCTTAATCATAAACGGCACAGCCATCACCAGCGAACCGCCGGGCTTGAGCAAACCATACAGTGCGTCGAGCAGTTCGTGAAAACGATAGACATGCTCAAGCACGTTCATCAAGACAAGCGCATCGAACGAATTCTTTTTGAAGGGAACGCATTCGCCGAGATCACATGCGAGATCAACTTCGGGGTAGGGGATGATGTCCACCGCCAGATGATTCCGCCCCGCGAAAATTTGAGCGAAATCCCCATGCCCCGCGCCGACGTCTAAAATCAGCGCGTTTTTATCCTGACCTTCAATTTGATCCCGCAAAAATTTCCAATTTGCCTGCCGCCAAACCGTTCCCTGATCGGGACCGCGTTCAACTTTTTCGTAAACGTGCGCGGTTTCGGGCATGGGCGTGAAAACGGGTTTGCCTTCATGCACGCGGACTTCGCGCCCGTCATTTTTGCAGCGCCAGAAATTTTCTTCTTTGATTTCAAAAGGTTGTTTGCAATCGGGGCAAACAATGAGGGACGATAATTGATTCATGCAGCCTACTTGTAATATAAATTGAAGATGGCGTTATATAAAGCGAGCAGCGGTTTTTTGAGAAAGGGCAGTTCCCATAAACGGTTTGAGCGTTGATTTTGTTTGGCGGGCGTGGAATCAGAACGAAGCGCGGCGGGCAGCGTGTTGCTCATATTTTGAGCGTAGCGTTCGACGGGCATCAGGCGCAGGTAGCCCGCCGCGTCCATGCGTTCATCCAATTGACGCACCTGACCCATTGGCTTGCTCATATCAAAAGGTAGAAAATTTTGAAGCGTGGATTTGCGCGCGGTGAACTGCCAGTGACTTGCGCCAAGATACGCGGGCAGCCCTTTGTACGTTACGCGGTAATCGGTCGTCTCGCCGTATATTTTTTTTTAATTCGTCGTCCGAGAAACCCAGCGTGGTTGAAAATTCATAGAACCATTCGTAAGGCAAAATATCGCCTTCTTTTAATTCCGCGTTTTCTTTCGCCCATGCAATCGAACTTTGCAAAAATTTTTCCGGCGTGCGGAAGGGGCGCGCCGTAACCATGCCGACGTTTGGATAGGTCTCCAGCAATTCCACAGACGCTTTCAGCCAATTGGGGTAGAACAACACGTCGCTATCGGTGTAAGAAATAATTTCGCCGGGCGCGCCGCCGAGCGCCATATTCCACGCGCCGCCCTTGCCCATATTTTTTTCGGAGAGAATGAGATACTGAATTCGTCCCGCTTCTTTTTCGCCGACGAGAAAATCCCGCGCTTCCTGACATGAGCCGTTATCGAAAATCATTAAATCAAACGGCAAGCCCGCGTCTTTGCGCATGGAGTCTAAACTCGCTTTTAGCACGTCCAGCGCTTCGGCGTAGAATCCGCTTAGGAACGGAATATAGTTGAGCAGCGCGACGGTGATTCGCTCTGGACGGGGGACGTCTTTTACAAATTTTGCGGGGTTTTGACCTTTTCTCATATCGTTTCCATGTTTGAAAGTTTGAAGGTTTTTAACTTGCAAACGTTCAAACCTTTCAACCTATTTGAACAGTTTTTGTATTCGCTTCTTCCATCGCTTCGGACGCGCAATGTTTTCGATTGAATCTTCGGGGAGGAAGAAAAAAATCGCGCGGAGAAATAACTCGACCTTGCGGAGCAGACGCGCCGAACTCGTCTTCGGGCGGACAAGTTTACCATCGCGGAGTTGGCGAGTCGCGTCGAGGATCGTGTAACGAATCGCGGCATGTCCGCCCGCGAGTTGGGTGTTGATTTGGCTTTCGGGATGGTCGTAATGCGGCTTCGCTCCCGCGAGGTGGGCGTAGTCGTGATTCTGGTGGACAGCCATCATCGCGGGCGTGCAATCAATAACGGCGTAGCGTT
This sequence comes from Anaerolineales bacterium, assembly GCA_028689195.1. Taxonomy (GTDB): domain Bacteria; phylum Chloroflexota; class Anaerolineae; order Anaerolineales; family Villigracilaceae; genus Villigracilis. The sequence continues at coordinate 4,735 of JAQTWR010000199.1, forward strand.
CCGCGCGCGCTTTGTAGATCATCCAGTTGTCCCAGCCCGCGCGACCAATCGCAAAGTCGGGGATGTTTTGATAGCATGATTTTGGAAAAAGGAAAAAGTCGCTGCCCGCGGGTTTGTGAAGTTTGTTTTGGCTGAGGACGGAAGACCGAAGACGATTTTGCCAATCGTTTGAGAAATCAATGGGCGCGGTAATGTCGTAATCCCAGCGTTGACTGAGCAGGACGAATTCCGACCCTTCGACGCGGCTCAGGGCAAGCCTTTGACCTTTGACTTGTTTCGCCGCTTCTACAAAATCAGACATGAGCAGCATATCCGCGTTGATGATGCAGAGCAGTTCGCCCGCGCCGTTTTCACGCGCAAGTTGAAACATGGACGAGATCAGCGGCGTGCCTTTTTCATTGCGTTTTACGTTCGGCAATTGTTTTACGCCAAATTCCTTTGCGACTTCTGCGAGACCTTCTTCTTCGCCAATGAGAAGAACTTCCGCGTCGGGAAGCAGCGTCCATGATTTAATAGCGTTGCGTTGAATCATCGCAATGTGCGGGTTGGTGAAAGGTTTGGGGGAGGAGAAGAGAGTAATCAGTGGCATTGAATCCAATTACCAGTTACCAATTACTAATCAGGTAATTAGTAATTGGTAATTAGAGATTAAAGCGCGCGCTCGTCTAAATCTTTTAACGTCTTGTGCTGTACGTCCGCGTTGATTTTCATCAAGTCAGGCTCATTGTGGACAACGTCCAAAACTTCTTTCCACGTGAAATCATCGCGCCCGTCAAAGCGGGAATACACCTCGCGCATAAAAGTCAAATCTTCGGGCGTGTCCACCGTCCAGCGGTAATCGCCAAAGTCGGTGGTGTGATGAAGCAGGGCGACATTATACCCGCGCGGGGAGATTCCAGTTTGCAGTAATCGGTTTTCAGTAATCAGTTTAACGCCTTCGTAGAAGAAGGGCATAACGTGTTCGCGGTGCTGCGGTTCTTTCGCCTCTTTCCATGCTTTCTTCAACGCCTTGAACGTACACGCTTCGACATCCGATCCAATCGGATATGT
>JAQTWR010000200.1 GCA_028689195.1 Anaerolineales bacterium
CGTCAAAGACAAACTCGCCTCTTACGTCAAAAGCGGACAGTTGGGACCGTTCGGCAATGCGTATTGGGGACACCCCGCGTACAAACTTCCGCCCGAAGCCAATTTGATGGCGGTAGCGCATTACCTCGAAGCCCTCGATTGGCAGCGCGACGTGATTCGCGCCCATGCCATCCTCGGCAGCAAGAACCCGCATTTGCAAACTTATCTCGTCGGCGGAATGGCGACCCCCATTGACCCGACCAGCCAAGCCGCGCTCAATGCCGATTCAATCGCCATGCTTCAAGGATTGTTCCGCACCGCCAAAGAATTTGTAGACAAAGTCTACCTGCCCGATGTGTTGGCTATTGCGCCGTTCTATCTGGATTGGGCTGCAATCGGCGGCGGATTGGGCAACTACCTCTCTTACGGAGATTTCCCCCAAGCCGACGGCACGTCCTGGCTTCCTTCCGGCTTTATCCTCAACAAAGATTTGGGCAAGGTCAATCCCGTAGATCAGATGAAAATTTCGGAGCATGTCGCCCACTCGTGGTATCAATATGAAGACGAGAAGAAAGGCAAGCATCCGTGGGAAGGCGAAACCAACCCCAACTTTACGGGTCCCAAACCGCCTTATAAATTCCTCGAAACCGACCAGAAATATACGTGGATGAAAGCCCCGCGCCTTGCGGATCACGCGATGGAAGTTGGACCTCTGGCGCGCATGTTGGTCGCTTACGCCAGCGGACATAAACGCGTTGTGGAAGTCGTCAACTCGGTGTTGAAGGCTCTTGGCGCAGGACCCGAAGCGCTCTTCTCCACGCTGGGACGCACTGCCGCGCGTTGTATCGAAACCGTTATCGTCGCCGAACAGCTCGAACCGTGGACAAATGAACTCATCGCCAACATCGCCAGCGGCGACATCGCCGTTCACGAAGGCAGCAAATGGGATCCCGCCTCCTGGCCCGCCGAAGCGAAAGGCTGGGGACACACGGAAGCCCCGCGCGGTTCTCTGGGACATTGGATTCAAATCAAAGACCAGAAGACGCTCAACTATCAAATGGTCGTCCCAAGCACATGGAATTGCTCGCCGCGCGACGCCACGGGGCAATCTGGCGCGTACGAATCCGCTTTGGTTGGCACGCCAATCGCCGACGAAAAAATGCCGTTGGAAGTTCTTCGCACCGTTCATTCATTTGACCCATGCATTGCCTGCGGCGTTCACCTGTTGGATGTAGACGGCAACGAAATCAATCAAGTCCGCGTGGATACGGTGGATAATTTTGCCAGTCCGCTGCTCAAAATACGCGGAGCGCGCTAGTGTTTGAGAAGCCCGCTTATAAAACGCTTGTGCTGGGCGTCGGCAATACTTTGATGTCCGATGAAGGCGTAGGGGTGCATGTCATCGAGCGTTTGCTGGCTGGCTTTGTGATACCAGAAGAGGTCCAAGTCCTGGATGGGGGCGTGTTGGGCATGGACCTCTTGTATTACCTTGAAGGCATTGAAAATCTCCTCCTCATAGACACGGTCGAAACGCGCAAAGAACCCGGCACGATTATCCGCCTTGAAAACGACGAAGTTCCCGCGTTCCTCTCGATGAAGATTTCCCCGCATCAGGTCGGCGTGCCGGATATGTTAGCCGCGTCCAGATTAATGGACTTATATCCCAAGCGGATTGTTCTTTGGGGCATTCAGCCTGAATGGCTGGATATGGGGCTGGATGTATCGCCGCTGGTTGAATCCAAGATTGATATTCTTGTGCACAACGTTGTCGCGCAGCTCAAAGACTGGGGACACGCCGTTACGCCGTAAATTGATTTTGAATTTGCCTAATTATGAGGAAAGTTGTCCAGAAATGCGATGACTTTCCTCACTTCTTTATCAGGCAGAATGAAGTTTAATTGCTATCATAGAGGTCTTTTCCACGAAGAACACGAATAGGCACGAAAAGAAAAAAATTGAAATTCGTGTTTTTTAGCGACCTTCGTGGATAAAAAATTATGCATGAACTTGCCGTCACTCAAAGCATTCTCGATATCGCCCTGCGCCACGCGCAAGAAGCGGACGCGAAAAGAATCACGAGCATCAATTTGGTGGTCGGCGAGTTCGCGTCCATTGTGGACGACTCGGTTCAATTCTATTGGGACTTGCTCGCCGAAGACACCATCGCCAAAGGCGCGCAACTCCGCTTTGAGCGCATTGTCGGCGAGATGACCTGCACCCATTGTCAAAATTCTTTCCATCCACAGGAACTTGATTTTGCCTGCCCAAATTGCGGAAGTCAATTTGTGCAAATCACCAAAGGCGACGAGTTCCGCGTGGATAGTATTGACGTGGAATGAATTATGTCATTGCGAGGGCGCTCTTGTTCTTTGCCCGAAGCAATCTCCTATAATATCGGAGACTGCTTCGCCGAAGAACAAAAACGGCTCGCAGTGACGCCCCTGGAGTCCTTATGACCATACGCGTTCCAATCGTAGAAAATATTCTAAACGCCAACGATCGCCTGGCGGAAGAAAATCGCGCGCGGATCGAATCTGCGGGCGTGTTTTCCATCAACATTATGGCTTCTCCCGGCGCGGGCAAGACCTCGCTCATCGAGCAGACTTTGCCGCGCTTGAAAGACAAACTGCGCGTGGCGGTTGTGGATGGCGACATCGCCACGTCCATTGACGCGGACCGCGCGGCAAACGCGGGCGCGCAAGCCGCCATTCAAGTCAACACCGGCGGCGATTGTCATCTCGACGCGGTTATGCTGCGCGGCGCGTTGGAACAACTTGACCTCAATCAGTTTGATTTGCTCATTGTCGAAAATGTCGGCAATCTCGTTTGCCCTTCCAGTTTCAAACTTGGCACGCACAAATCCATTTTGATCGCGTCCATTCCCGAAGGCGACGACAAGCCCTATAAATATCCGGGCATGTATCGCGGCGTGGACGCGCTGGTCATTAACAAAATTGATTTACTCCCCTATGTCCCTTTCAAAATGGATTACTTCAAACATGGCGTGGAAGTGTTGAATCCCGGCGTGCTCACATTTCCGCTTTCGGCGAAAACAGGCGAAGGCATGGATGCGTGGGTGGAGTGGATAATAAAAAATGTAGATGGTATTCGTAGTGAGTAATTGGTAATTAGTAATTTTGCCAATTGCCAATTATTTATGTCAACACTCGGCGCGCGGATTCACATCACTGGTATTGTGCAAGGGGTCGGTTTTCGACCCTTTGTGTATAACCTTGCCGCGCGCTTCGATCTCAAAGGTTGGGTGAGTAACACTTCTGCGGGCGTGGATATTGAGGTTCAAGGTCAAAAATCAAAGGTTGAAAGTTTTGTTCAAAGCCTTACAACTGAAGCGCCCCCGCTTGCGAAAATTGATTCCATCACCGCGCAGGACGTAATATTCGACGTCGAATATCCAACCTTTGATATTCGACCCTCGACCGCAATCGCAGACGCCTTCCAACCCATTTCGCCCGATATTGCTCTTTGCGCGGATTGCGAACGCGAGATGTTCGATCCAAACGACCGCCGATATTTATATCCCTTCATCAATTGCACCAATTGCGGACCGCGCTTTACGATCATCAAAGATTTGCCATACGACCGCCCCGCGACCACCATGGCGGATTTTCCCATGTGCGACTCGTGCCGCGCCGAATATGAAAATCCGTTGGATCGCCGCTTCCACGCCCAGCCGATTGCCTGTCCCGATTGCGGACCTTTCGCTCAATTGAGAAATTCTTCCAACGGCTTATCCACTGTTTCAAATATCGAATTGCATTTATCCGCCGTTTTGAAGGCGCGCCAACTTTTGAGCGATGGGAAAATCATCGCGGTCAAAGGCTTGGGCGGATTTCATCTCGCTTGCGACGCGTCCAATGAAAAAGCGGTGGGCGAATTACGCAAAAGAAAAGGCAGGGCGGGCAAACCTTTTGCGTTGATGTTTGCCGATATCGAATCCGTGCAAAGGTTTTGCGAAGTCAACGAAGCCGAACGCGCCTTATTGAGCGGGCATGAAAAACCAATCGTTTTGTTGAACGTAAAGGCAAATGAAAAAATCGCCAAATCTGTTGCGCCGAAGATGGATACGCTTGGCGTGATGTTGCCTTATACGCCGCTACATCATCTTTTGTTAAATCAAACCGATCCAACGCTTGTAAAACATTCCGCGCCATCCATTCTGGTAATGACCAGCGGAAACTTTAGCGAAGAGCCGATTGCAATTGATAACGAAGACGCGCTCGAAAGACTCTCTCCGTTGGCGGATGCGTTTTTGATTCACAACCGCGATATTCATATTCGGTGCGATGATTCGGTGGTGCGGGTTGAAAGTCATCAGGCGACCTTTGACCTTAGACCTTCGATAATATATTTGCGCCGTTCTCGCGCTTACGCGCCCTATCCCGTTAATTTGCCATTCGATACAGCGCCAACCCTTGCCGTCGGCGGCGAGTTGAAAAATACGTTTTGCCTTACGCGCGAGCGTTACGCTTTTTTGAGTCAGCATGTCGGCGATATGGAAAACGTAGAGATATACGAATCGTTTGAGCAAAATGTCGAGCATCTTTCGCGGCTTTTTCGCGTTCAACCTGAAATCATCGCGTACGATCTTCATCCAAATTATTTCACCACTGCCTACGCCCAACGCGCCACGCCCCACGTCCCACACATCGCCGTTCAGCACCATCACGCGCACATCGCCTCTTGCATGGCGGATAATCAATTGGATGATCGCAAACTCATCGGATTGGCGTTTGACGGAACGGGATATGGAAGTGACGGCGCGATTTGGGGCGGTGAGATTCTCGTCGCGTCTTACGCGGATTTTGAGCGGGTTGCTCATCTTGAATATTTGCCCCTGCCGGGCGGGGATTCTGCCACGCGCAATCCGTGGAAAATTGCGGTGGGTTATGCCGAAGCGCTCGGCTTGGATGTTTCAGATTTGCCTTTTATGGAATCTGTTGACGCACAATCTGTAGATGTCGTCCGCAAGCAGGTGCGGAGAAAATTGAATGCGCCGCAGACTTCGAGCATGGGACGTTTATTCGATGCGGTCGCCGCGTTGATCGGCGTCAGGAATCAGGTCACGTATGAAGCGCAGGCAGCTATTGAAATGGAGATTCTATCGCGCAAGTTTGTTCGCGCGGCGAAGCCGTATCCGTATCAAATCGAAAACGAAAATATCCGCGTCGGTGAAATGATCCAGAAAATTATTGAAGATGTAAAATCGAATCAAGAAACTGGTTTAATCGCCGCGCGTTTTCATCAAACGATTTCTGAAATTGCCGTAAACGTTAGCAAGAGTGTGCGTGAAAAAACAAAAATCAACGAAGCCGCGCTTTCGGGCGGCGTTTGGCAAAATCAAACTTTATTGACGTTGACGCGCGAAAATTTATTGCGCGAAAATTTTGTGGTTTATACTCATCAACAAACGCCTGCCAATGACGGCGGACTTGCGCTCGGGCAGGCGGTTGTTGCAAATTATCAATAGTTTTGGAGGCGTCTCATGTGTCTTAGTATCCCCGGCAAGATTACGGAAATTTATAACGACGGCTCGCTGCTGATGGGCAAAGTGGATTTCGGCGGCGCGTTGAAAGAAGTGTGCCTCGACTATGTGCCAGAAGCGCAAACGGGGCAGTATGTGCTCATCCATGTCGGCTTTGCGATCAGCGTGTTGGATGAAGAAGAAGCGCAGGAAACGCTCAACACGCTGCGCGAGATGGCGGCGCTCGACGAAGAATTGAATCCCGATGAGATACGTTGACGAGTACCGCGACCCCGCGCAGGTAAAAGCGCTGCTCGAC